>CAZTXK010000376.1:0-2321 GCA_964617275.1 uncultured Dactylococcopsis sp.
GGTCTAATGTGGCAAGTTAAATGTCGTTTTTGGGCATCTAATTTAGAAAAAGGCTGGATCTGAAACTCGCTCAGTGAGACATTTTGAGTCCTATATTGCACTTTTTTATACGTATCTCGGTTCAACGCCATCATGAAATAGATTTCTAACAAACAAAGAAGGGTGCATTTTTCAGCACCCTCCCATAAAAAATCAATGAAACTCCCAAAAATAGTGAGTTTTGTCGTAGGTTATGAAGAATAACCCAGATCATCATGGAAACCATTGCTCAATAAAAAACTGAAGACTTAGCAAAATCCCTACCTTATTCCCAATCAACTGCACCGCATCTAGGACATTGGTATCCCCTGTTAGTAATCCATTCGGTTATCTCATCTTTGAAAGCAAGCATACCCACACCGCCTGTTATTATGGCGATCACAATTGGAAGCGCAAATCCTGTGCCAGCCAGAAGGTATGTAACCCAAGCATAAAATCCTCCTAAAGGCATTGCACCCCCAATTATCTTCACGAAAAAATCAAGATTTGTCTTCTCAATAAAACCGCAATTACTACACTTAATTTTCATGTTGTGTCCTTTAGGATTTCTATATCAATACCTTACAGTAATAAAGGTTTTTAGACTGAAGTTTGTAAAATTTTGTAATTTTGTTCTACTTTCGGAAGTAAAAGTATAATGTTTGTTTCTCAACTAACTACAGGAACAAATAGAACGATTGGAAAAGCAGCATTATGAAGAGTCAGAAAGAATTACCCAAATAGAAGATTTATTTTCCAGTCGGGGGATTACAGGGAATTGCTCAAAAGTATAAAATAAGGATATTTGAGAGCTTAAGAATGAAGTGCAGCAGCAATTAGAACGGATAACACTGCTAGAACACAACTAAAAATCGATTCAAGACAATGCTTAAGAGCAGTGTATCAAGCCCGATATCGCTTCATACATTGGTTCAACTATCTCTGCAATTGATTGATAAGAAAAACTAGCGCGATCGCGCTTAGTTAAATTAGCATCGCTTATATGTAATCGCAGGGTCTTGCCTAAAGTTGTACTAATCTTGTACTACTAGGTCAATGACTTTCTAGTCTTGATGCTCTGAAACCTATGGGGGTGGAGAGACTTGAACTCTCACGACCTATAACGGTCAACGGAGTAATTGTCCGTTGGTCATCGGAAGTAAGACAAATTTAAGACAGTGATTTTTGGGGAGGGCTGAAAAAGGGCGAACGATGGGATTTGAACTCACGAATGGCGGAACCACAAGCCGCCTGTCACAGGTTCTAGTCCTACCGCTTTTATTTTTCCCTGTGCGGGTCCCTCAGTTAGGCGGGGGAGAGTCGCGATCGCGCAACTTAGCCACGGTACATAACTCTGCCATCTCTTGCCCCATCAAGTTTTTAGATACTTTTGACCATCATCCGACTTGATTCGTCTAGTGGGTAAAGTCTAGTACGTCTAGCGGTAGGAGACCTGTTATTCGCGTTCCTTGTTGATCACTAGGGATGCCTCCAGATGTATGAAATAAACCATCCTGTCAAGAAAACTGAAAACATGATGACAGGAAGTGTGGGACTGGTTTCTATGACTATTAACATCATCAAAATTGCACCGACGGTCAAAACCCAAGTTATATGGTCTAACTGATTTTCCTTAACTGCACTTACCTCAGGTGCATTATTGAGCATAAATTTCGCTAACTCTATGGCGCTGGACTCTGCATCTTGAGGTAGTTGAGGGGGCAAGGGTGAGTCATTTAAGGTGAACCGTACTGGCTTTGTTATGTCTGAAACGGTGTACCCCAGGTGGAGCAATGTGGCTATTTCTTGGGAAGTTCGCTGAATTTCACTGACTGTTCCTGTCTCTCTGCGCGATCGTAGAATCTTCAGGATTCTCTCGTAATCTTCTTCGTCGTAGCAGGTTACTAAATTACTTGACATGACACATTCTGTAGGTGTGATAATTAAATGCTAACGAGGACTACAAGCGCGATCGCGGCGAGAAACATCAGGGTCAGTTCCCAGTTGAGGGGAGGGACAGACTCAAACAAATAGAATAATATGTGCAGCCCAAAGAAAGCGAGGATAGCACCTGATCCCCAAACGATCAAATTGATAATAAGTGTGATGGAAAAAATAGGTGGCATGAGTCTTTCCTGTGAACTATCCTTATATATTAAAACAGTTAGGCAACAGCAGTGATAAAAAAAAATGTTTGGTTAAGCGCGATCGCGTTCTCTCAAATTGGACAAATTGCTGTTTCCATAACCTGATCTCCCTGTGGGACAAGCCAACCCATTGAATCATCTTAAAATGACTCCAAT
>CAZTXK010000377.1:0-2298 GCA_964617275.1 uncultured Dactylococcopsis sp.
ATTTTGCCTGAGTTTCAGCTATCTGTCGAAACCATTTTTAGCTACTTAAAATTAAGTTATAGCACTACAAATATAGGTTAGGACATTAAGCTCTCACGCTAAAATACCAATTATGAGCAAAGGCTCGCAGTGCGACTGTTTCGGTTGTTGCTAATACCCAAAGGCGCGATCGTGAGCTCATATAATTAAACTCAAAAAGAGAAAGCGTTAGATACCGATCAATATGGCAGTGGAACACCAAGTAGGAGACACAATTGCTGATCGCTTTCATCTCACCGAAATTTTAGGTCAAGGAGGAATCGGAATTACTTATGCTGCGGTTGATGAACAAACCCAACAAGAAGTTGCCCTGAAAGTGTTATCCCTGCAGCAGTTAGATAATTGGAAAACTTTAGAATTATTTGAACGGGAAACTGAAACTTTAAAACAGTTAGATCATCCACAAATTCCTGAGTATATTGATTATTTGCAAATTGATAGACAAGATAGTCAAGAGTTTTACCTAGCCCAAGAATTAGTCAAAGGAGAGTCATTGGCGGAATTAATTGCTAAAGGATGGCAACCTAATGAAACAGAATTGAAAGACATTGCCCAACAAATTTTAGGAATTTTAACTTATATCCATAGCTTAGTTCCCCCTGTAACTCATCGTGATATCAAACCCCAAAATCTAATTTGGAAAGCAGATGGCACGATCATGCTGGTAGATTTCGGTGCTGTTACAGATACTTATCAACAAACTCAATTAGCAGACACCACCTTTGTAGGAACCTATGGCTATATGGCACCAGAACAATATCAAGGTCGTGCCCAACCTGCTAGCGATTTATATGGGTTAGGGGCAACGTTATTATATTTGCATACTGGGAAATCACCAGCAGAATTTCCTCAAGCTCGGTTAAAAATTGACTTTCGTTCTGAGGTAAATCTATCCCCTTCTTTCGCTGACTGGTTGGAAGGACTGTTGGAACCAACATTAGAAGATCGGTTTCAAAGTGCCGACGTTGCCTTGGATGCTCTGAGCCATCCCAGTGCTAAGACAAAAGAAAATGATGTTGATCATTCTGCCGTAATTGCGCCACCTGTTGATACTCCCATTCAATTACAACGTGAGCAAGACCAATTAAAAGTAACGATTCCAGCGAATGGTTTACAGAAAAATCGGGAAATTTTTCATCGTTGGAACAAGATTATGTTACTACTTATGAGTCCCCTATTTTTGTGGTTAGCATTTACAGCACCAACAGATACAGAAGCCTCAAGAACAGATCTGCTAATTGGGTTTTTACTCCTGTTCTTGTTTGTATTTGGATTTTGTTCATTTTTGGTTGCAGTTTATCAAGAGATTTATTATTTACGGAAAGGGATTATTCGTTGGAAAACAAGCATTCTATTATTACTAATTTACTTGATTTCAGTCTGGTTTTTCTTATTTGGTTCGTGGGTATTAATAAGTACTCTTTACCGAGAACTTACTCCAATTGTGAAACGCTTTAAAGGGGCTGATTTGACAATTAATCGTGACCAGTTTTCTTTGGTTTGGCAATGGTCAATTTTAGGCTCTCATAAGGACAAGCAAAAAATAGGTAAAATTTCACAATTAATAACAGATAGTTCTCCTCCCAAGTTACGTTGTTATAGAAGTGATATTTGTGACTATAGCCTTGATGATTGTCTAACTGCCATAGAAAAACAATGGTTAGAACAAGAAATCAATGAGTTTTTACACGCTTGATTAGACAGAGTGCAGATTATATCCCTTTCAAAGGTTTAACTTACTTGTTCCGTTGATTCAGCAGATTGGGCTAATTCTCGCACCACTCGCGAAGCATAAGGACGAATAATCCACCATAAAAACGGCGATAACCAACCCCGAAGCGTAATCGAACAAGACACATAAGTGCCAATTAAGGTTGATTCCACTTGATAAGTGACTCGATTCTGAATCCCTGGGATAGCAAGCACTCGCAAACTAATTAATTCTCCAGGATTAACTTTTTCCACAAATACCCGAATGGGAATGGGAGTTAGTCGCGTCACTGCTTGATAAATAATCCCCGGTTTAGCCCGCAATCCCCTTGGGGCATTGGTATGATCGAGCAAGGGATTCCAAGAGACATCCCCTAAGTTAATGAGTTTCTCCCAAAGCACATCCACAGGGGCGTTACTTAAGACACGATAGGTTTTGTACAGGGAAAACTGACAGCAAATTTTTTCTTTTCTCGCAATGAACTTGAACGAAAAATTAAGAATCACAACATATCTCCTGATCCATTACGTCCAGGCAAGTATCCTATT
>CAZTXK010000378.1:0-2295 GCA_964617275.1 uncultured Dactylococcopsis sp.
TTAATATTCCGGAATAGAAGAATCCACTTCTTGACTCCAAGCGCGAATCCCCCCTTTCAGGTTTGTGCCTTCAATTCCCGCTTCTTTTAGCACTCTTAGGGCTTTTGCCGAACGTCCCCCCATTTTGCAGTGGGCAATTAAACGATGACCATTGGTTAACTCTTTAACTTTCTCTACCCCATTTCCTTCTTCAATGTCAGGAAGAGGAATTAACGTTGCCCCCGGAATTTTGGCAATTTCATATTCATTGGGGTTACGAACATCAATGAGAACATAATCTTTTGCCCCCTGATCCATGAGTTGTTTTAACTCCTGCACCGTCATTTCTGGCACATCCGTTTCTTCTTCCTGCATTTGCGGAATGCCACAGAACTGTTCATAATCAATGAGTTCTGTAATTTCAGCGCGTTCTGGGTTGGGACGGAGTTTTAATTCTCGGAAGCTCATAGTTTGAGCATTATAAAGCAATAAACGCCCACTGAGGGTAGTATCCATCCCCAGAATTACTTTAATGGCTTCTGTGGCTTGAATTGAACCAATTACGCCGCATAACACTCCTAAAACGCCGCCTTCCGCGCAAGAGGGAACCATTCCCGGTGGGGGAGGTTCGGGGAAGACATCCCGATAATTTGGCCCTTCTTGATAATTAAACACGCTAGCTTGCCCTTCAAAGCGGAAAATTGACCCATAAACATTGGGTTTCCCCAGCAAGACACAAGCGTCATTAACCAGATATCGTGTGGGGAAGTTATCGGTTCCATCTACCACCACATCATAGGGTTTTAGGATATCAAGGGCGTTTTCGGAACTAATGCGAGTATTATAGAGATCAACTTGACAGAAAGGATTAATGTCAAGGATGCGTTGTTTTGCCGATTCTAGTTTTGGTTTCCCGACTTGGGCAGTTCCGTGAATAACTTGGCGTTGGAGGTTGGAACTATCCACCACGTCAAAATCCACAATTCCAATGCGCCCCACACCCGCCGCTGCGAGGTATAACAAAAGTGGGGAACCGAGTCCGCCGGTGCCAATACAAATCACACTGGCAGCTTTAAGGCGTTTTTGCCCTTCTAATCCTACTTCTGGCAGGATAATATGACGGGAATAGCGTTCGTATTCGTCTTTGTTGAGTTCGATTTCTTCTAGATTTGGATTAAGCATAACTGTCTCACATCTTGTGAGGATAATGTGCTAGTTGGTTATTTACTATTTTGCTACGGGAAATGAGAAGCGACGATTCGATTAAATAGCGTCACCCTGAAATAACGGTGCAACCTTCTACAATAATTGCTGATATTGGGGAATGGCAACCTTCTGTTACATTTGTTTCCTTTTGGAAGAGAGGGTTTGAAACAGAAAACACCAACTTGGTAAAAGTATGCTATAATTAAACAAGTGACAAAGTTTTAAGCCTCTATGTCTAATTTAGTAACGGTTTCTGAAGCAGCAGAACTCTTAGGAGTCTCGACACGAACGATTCGCAGGTGGGAATCTGAAAGAAGGATTAAAGCAATCCGAACTGAAGGGAACCATCGTCGGTTTGAAGTATCAGAACTTCTAGGTAAAAATCAAGATGCTTCTTTAACTGTATTTTCGGCACGATTATATGGTTCTAGAAGCGGTAAAAATAAACAAATTGTCCAAGAATTAAAAGAGGTAGCCAAAGACTTAAAATGATTCTCTCTTTTAAGACGGAACTAGACCTTAATGATAAGCAAAGGACTCTTTGTGCTCAACACGCTGGAGTAGCTCGTCACGCTTATAATTGGGGATTGTCTTTAACCAAATTCATCCTTGACTACAACAAAGCTCATCCAGAAGATAAGTTAAAGTTTCCCTCTGCTATTGAACTCCATAAATTATTAGTGGAGTTATGTAAACCTAAAAATCCTTGGTATTATGAGGTTTCTAAGTGCGCTCCTCAGTTTGCTTTACGTCATCTGAGAGAAGCATGGAATCGTTGTTTTAAGAAAGTCTCTAAACCACCTAAATTTAAGAAAAAAGGACGTAATGATAGCTTTACTGTCGATGGAAAGATTAAAGTTGACCATGATCATGTCAAGCTACCTAATATAGGATGGGTAAGAACTTTTGAGAGATTGCCACAAGGAGCTAACCCGAAAACGATTACTGTTTCTCGTACAGCAGACAGATGGTTTGTCTCCTTTAAGATAGAAGTTGACGTTGAAAATGTACCTAAAGCTCAGGAAGTTGTAGGAGTCGATCTAGGCGTTAAGACCTTAGCTACTTTATCAACTGGAGAAGTCTTTGAAGGTGCTAAATCCTACAGAAAGT
>CAZTXK010000379.1:0-2279 GCA_964617275.1 uncultured Dactylococcopsis sp.
GGTGAAACCGTGTTACCTCAATTTACCTTAAACCTCAAGCGAATTCTAAATTAAACGTGAAAAATGTCAATTACTTGTCCCACTTGTTTAACTGAAAATACCGATACCGTTATCAATTGTTTCGGTTGCGGAACTCCTTTACAAGCTAATAATAATACTCATGTTTCTGCCAATTCCACTTATCAACTTCCTCCCAACACTTACCTCAAGAATCAAAAGTATGTTATTGAAAAAACGTTAGGAGAAGGCGGATTTGGCATTACTTATCGCGGTAAAGACTGTCAAACCTCAAAAACCATTGCCATTAAAGAACTTTGGCCGGAAAAAGCTCTTAGACAAAATACTACCATTACTTGGCCCCATTCCATTACTCCTGAAGAGAAAAAACAACAACTGCTTAAATTTCAATTAGAGGCGAAATACCAAGCGCAATGTCAGCATTCTAACATTTGCCAGGTTTACGATTGGTTTGAAGAGAATAATACTGCTTATATTGTTATGGATTTTATTCCAGGCAAATCCCTTTATCAATTACTACAAGAGCAGAAAACGTTACCCGAAGAAAAGGTTAAAAAATACTTTATTGAAGTAGCTGAGGCTTTAGCGATAATTCATAATAATAATTTTCTACACCGTGATATTAAGCCTGATAATATTTTAATTGATGGTAATGATCAAGCCATTATTATTGATTTTGGTGCGACTAAGGAATTTCTAGCAGGTCAAACGAGAGAAATGAGTGTTACGCTTACCGCTGGTTATGCTCCTCTAGAACAATATAGTTATAAAAGTAAACGATGGCCCGCAACCGATATTTATGCCCTGTGTGCGTCCATGTATGAACTGGTAACTGGTCAACTCCCAGAAGCAGCGGTGGAACGATTAAATGCGAGTAATGCGGATACCCTCACCGCACCGCGAAAACTAGCCCCTCATCTATCGCCCCTTTTAGAACGAGTGATTCTTACTGGGATGAATTTAAAGGTAGAATATCGTTTTCAAGATGCTCAAGAGTTAGTAGATGCTCTTAAGGGCAATTTTGTTTCTCCGCTTCACAATAAAGCCCGAAAGTTTGTAGAAAATCAACAGTTAGCAGAAGCTGTCCAAACTTATGAACAGTGTTTAAAAAGTGAACCTGATAATGAGAATGTGGCGATTGAATTGGCATTAGTTCAAATTCATTTAGATGATCAAAAAGCAGAAGAAGCCGCGAATCAAGCCCTAAAACTAAATTCTCAAGAAGGTCGAATGTATGGTATTATTGGCTTAGTTTATTGTCGCCGTGGTCATTGGAAAAAAGCAGAACAAACCCTGCAACAAGCGACTCAATTATCACCTAGAGAAGGGTGGATTAAGTCTAACTTGGCTTGGGCTTTCGGAAAGCAAAATAAGTGGGAAGAAGCAGAAGCAACGATTAATCAGGCTTTAAATATTAATCCTCATTGTCCATTTTCTCTGGGATTACAAAGTTGGATTGCCACTCAGAGAAAACAATGGAAAACTGCCATTAAGGGAGCAAGACAAGCGCTATTTAAGTGTAAAGAAAATACATCTGAAAGCGCGTTTATGCTCAAAAAATGGGTTTACCCTTGTTTACTGGTTGCCCTAGATCATGCAGTGGTCACTCAACAAGCACAGGATGTGGAACGCTGTCTTGAAAAATATTTAACCGAGATTCCTCATAGTGGTTTTGCCTTGGGATTTCAGGGTTGGAGACAATCGCAAGAAGGAATTTCGTCTGCGGTACTCCAGTCTTTTCAGCAAGCCATCAAGTTAGATTCCTCCTCATATTGGATGTTAATTAATTTAGGAATAACGCAAGAACAGTTACAAGCCACCTCGGAAGCGATTGAAACTTATAAACAAGGGGTAAAACAGTTTCCTAATGATCCAATTTTTCAGTTAAGACTGGGAACTAATTTCGCCAAATCCGGGCAGTGGGAAGCCGCTATTTCTCATTTAGAAAAATCCCTCAATTTAGACAATCATTTAGCAATGACTCATCATAATTTAGCTTGGAGTTTATTAAATGCGATGAAAGCTAATCAGGGAGAGGCTAAATATCATAAAATTATCGAACGATATCAAAGCGCGATCGCGCTCTACCAAAAACAATCACGTCAAGACTTAGCAAGCAAACTAGAACAATCTTTCCTCGATATTGGCATCCACATTAACCAAGTTTAAGCCTTCTTCTATCCTTTTGCTAGCCATTGCCATTATGTCTTACCATTCATCCACACCAATGACTTCATAGGAATAAGATATGGTAAGAAGGG
>CAZTXK010000380.1:0-2274 GCA_964617275.1 uncultured Dactylococcopsis sp.
TCAAAGTAGTTTACCCCGCCCCCCAGGAAGAAAAGTAACGCCGAATTAACCGCGAGTGCGTTCAATATGTTCCATGATCCGCTGCTTTCTTGCATTCATATTGCTAGAAGTTTTATTGGAATCAGTAACAAAATTACTTGTGTTTTTTAGGTGGTCGAAAATCCGTCGTTTGCGATCAGGGGAAAAAGTAGCCATAGTCAAGCTTTGAGCGATAGATAGGTCTATTTTTATTCTAACAATAACGGATTCCTACTGTTTCCATCCGAGAGATTGCTTCTTTAATTTGTTCTTCTGAAATGGTTAAAGCAAGACGGAAAAATCCTTCGCCACAAGCCCCATAACCATTGCCAGGGGGAACAATAATCCCACATTTGTCTAAGAGTAAATTAGCAAATTCTTGAGAGGTATAACGAGGGGGAACCGGCACCCACATATAAAGAGTGGCTTTTGGGGGAGTAATTTCCCAGCCGAGAGATTGTAATCCTTCTACAAGAATATCCCGTCGGCGCTGATAAACAGTTGTTGCGGCTTCAATCGTTTCCCGTGGCGTTTCTAAAGCGGTAATGACTGCTCGTTGAATAGCTTGAAATACGCCAGAATCCACATTACTCTTGACTCTGCCTAATCCTTGAATCCCCAACGCATTACCGACAACAAATCCCACACGCCAACCGGTCATATTATAAGATTTAGAGGTGCTGTGAAACTCGATCGCGCAGTCTTTTGCCCCTGGAACTTGCAACACACTTGGGGGCTGGTAACCATCATAAGCAATTTCGGCATAAGCATTATCATGGCAAAGCAAAATATCATGTTCTCGACAAAAGGCGACGGCTTCCTGAAAAAAGTCTAAACTCGCTAATGCGCCAGTGGGGTTATTGGGATAATTTAACCAGAGAAGTTTTGCTTTCTGGGCAATTTCTCTAGGAATTTGGCTAAACTGCGGTAAAAAGTTGTTTTCAGGCTTGAGAGGCATGGGATAGGAAATCCCATCGGCAAAGAGAGTGGCTGTTTTATAAACGGGGTAGCCCGGATCAGGAATGAGAGTATAGTCTCCGGGGTTAACAAAGGCTAAAAAGGTGTTGTGGATGGCTTCTTTGGAACCAATGGAGGAAATGACTTCGGTTTCGGGATCAATTTCGGTGATCCCATACCGACGCGCCATAAAGTCAGTAACTGCTTTGCGAAACGCGATCGTTCCCTGATAAGGGGGATAATTATGATTCTGGGGATTGTCAATCGCTTCGTGCATTGTCTCCAGAATCGGTTGGGGCGTGGCTAAGTCAGGATCACCGACTCCTAAGTTGATGAGATTGACGCCTTGGGCGCGGCGTTTTTGGGCTTTACGATTAATTTCGGCAAAGAGATAGGGGGGAATTCGATCCAGACGCTGGGCAAATTGCATATTGGGTTATTTTATAGTAAAGAATCCATTAAGGTTAACAGTTGCACTGCTTCTTGGGATAAGGGCTGATCTCGGTGTTGAAGATGATTTTCTAGCAATCCTTTGAGGGCGATTAATTTTAAGCTATTTTCGGCAGGAGTTTGCGCGATCGCGCTTCCAGCGTCTAAATAATCGGTTGCCCCTAAATCCATTAAAGCGGATCGTCGCAAGGGTAATTTGTCGGCTCTTAAGCCTTCCACTAATCGCTTACCATACTCTTTTCGTTTTGTCAACTGATATAAGGCTCGGGCGGTGGCGAATTGCACTTTTTCCACGGGATGGTCTAAAAAGGGTTGAATTTGCGGGATTGCGCTAGTTGCGCCTAACGTACCCAGAGCCTCAATTACTGCTTCGTAGGGTTGCACTAAATGGGGTTTCCCCGGAACGGGTTGGGCGGCTTCTACCCCTCCCTCTAATAACGCTAACAAAGGAGAAATCGCACGAGAATCCCCAATTTCTTCTAAGGCTTGAGCGCAGGCTTCTCGCACATAATAATCGCTACAGCTTAAATTTTCGATAAGTGGGGGAACAGCTTGTTGATTCCCGACTTTTCCTAACGCTCTGGCTGCATTCCGACGCAGGGGGTAGCCCCCATCAGGAGAGCGATCGGCAACGTCTTCTAGTGCGTTTAACAAGGCGGTAATGGCAGAAGCATCAGTAATCCGAAATTTCCCCAACCACCAAGCCGCATAATAGCGCAGACTTAAATCTTCAGTTTGTTGCAAATGCGCGATCGCGATTTCAGCATTATAGGCAGTCATGGCAATATAAAAACAATAGCCCTCAAAATATTACCACTTCTTAACCTGACCTCTCAAACTTTAAAGATA
>CAZTXK010000381.1:0-2260 GCA_964617275.1 uncultured Dactylococcopsis sp.
CCGCGATATGTCTTTTCTCTATGAATTAATTAGTTTTGTCTTATGGATTAGTTCTTCTGTTCCTTTTTCTTTTGATAAGTTATATCCGTCAATCAAAATACGCATAATTTATAATATTTTCTATACTAGAATTAATTGTTAATATAAATAAGGATATTCTTTAAATTTTCAGAAATTAATTGCAATTTTACCATACTCAGTTCTGGCCAAATAGGAAGGCTTAAAACTTGTTCTGCTAACAAATTACTGTTAGCAAATGACTCATATTGCCCTTGATAAACAGGAAGCTGATCTTGAGGAATGGGATAATAAACCATACTGCCAATTCCAGCTTCAGCGAGAGATTCTTTTAACCGATCGCGCTTTCCTTGTAATACCCGAATCGTATATTGATGGAAAACATGACCCTTATTGAATTGAGGAACAATCACGCCTTCTACTTGGCTTAAAGACTCATTGTAATAACTGGCAACTTGTCGTCTGTTTTCATTCCACTGATCAATATAATTGAGTTTAACTTTCAAAATTGCTGCTTGCAAGGCATCCAAGCGGGAATTATAACCAAACATCTCATTATGATATTTTTTCTTCCCTCCATGAGCTCGCAACATTCTCGCGAACTCAGCAACTTGATCATCATTCGTGGTAATTAATCCCCCATCCCCGTAAGCCCCTAAATTCTTCGTGGGAAAGAAAGAAAAAGCCCCCACATCGCCCATGGTTCCAGTTTGTTTCCCCTGTAAAGATAAACGGATTTCCTCAGAACATTCTTGCTGACAACAATTTCCCTGATATGTTGCCCCAAAAGATTGGGCGCAGTCTTCAATTACTTTTAAGTTATAGCTTTTCGCAATTTCTAATATTTTTGTCATTGGGGCAGGATTGCCATATAAATGAACGGGTAAAATTGCTTTTGTCTGCGGCGTTATTTTCTCAATAATTTGGCTGGGATCAATGTTGTAGCTATCTAATTCCACATCGACAAAAACTGGAGTTGCCCCGACCATACTAATGGATTCTGCCGTAGCAAAAAAACTAAAAGGAGTGGTAATAACTTCATCCCCTTTACCAATCCCTAAGCTGCGTAAGCCAATGATTAGGGCATCGGTTCCCGAATTTACCCCGATCGCGTGTTTAACGCCTAAATAACTAGCTACTGCTTCCTCGAAATTAGCAACTTCTTCCCCTAAAATAAATCGACCAGACTCTAAGACTCGTTGAATCGCAGCTTGAATTTCTCCTTGAATCGCCTGATATTGGGGCTTTAAATCTAAAATCGGAATTTTAATGTCACTCATTGAACTTTTGCTTAACTATTTATTTTGAATTCATTAGTTTTGCGCTAACAGTTTGCGGATATTCGGGGAACGAAATCCGAGGATGATATCTTTAGGAGAAACGCCACGCTTAATGAGTTCCTGATCAATATAGATTTCAGTGCTATTGTGCTGAAGCCAAACTTGATCCTCAATCAGATCAAGATGGATAGCACAGCCATAAATGCGATAGTCATTACGCCATTCATGATGCAACACTAGGTAGCGATTGCGATCATCATCAAAAACAAGTTGACTATTGGGATCTTCTTCTGCAAATTCTTCGAGATATTGGCAAATAATTTGTCGATACTGGCTTATTCGATCCATTGTGCAATCACCTCTTCGTTGGGCTGATATAGAATTAATAGAATATGATATCGTTTTATCACTGTATTGGCTGGTTCCAACCGGAAAAATAGTTGATAAGCATCGGTGGGAAAGGTTAGAGACTATTTTAAGTATTATCTTGATTGATGTGCTTAGCCGATTTGGTAAATAAGAGGTCGATATCGCGGTCAAGGAATCGGTTTTCCTTTAGCTTTTGCCGTTTCTAGCAAATTTTTGTAGCCTGTTGCAATTCTAACAAAGCCTCCCCCGATGTTTCTCCAAAGCCAGAACAAGCATTTAAATCTAGAATGCTAGCAATATCTCCCCATCTTCTTCACAATAGAATATGTTAATGTGATAATCTTGCATTTACGATAATAGAATAAATAGTATCATTATCTTCATGACACGACAACGATCAAAACAGCCCTTTTACCAGTTTTCTCTTCTCCTAGGGAAAAATAGATACTCAAAATATTTATATTTAAAATATTTATAGTCGGAAAAAACTACGTTAAAATTGTTAAAGAGAATTTAATGATTTACTGTGACTCAATCACTCGTTGTTAATTTAAGTTTTTGGTCGGATCAACCCACTGGAATTACCGTTTATG
>CAZTXK010000382.1:0-2259 GCA_964617275.1 uncultured Dactylococcopsis sp.
ACTGATTACTGGTCACTGTTCTCAACCGACTAAGAAACGCTATAACAGTCCACTCTGTCTTAACAATGGTTCAGTTTTGGGTTCTCGCCCTCGAAATTGCTTAAATACCTCCATGGGAGGGACTGACCCCCCTAAAGCCAAGACAGTATCACGGAATTTTTCTCCCACTTGTGCAAGAGAAGCGTCATCTTCTAACCCCGCTTCTTCAAAGGCGGCAAACGCATCAGCACTAAGGACTTCTGCCCATTTATAGCTGTAATAGCCGGCGGCATAACCCCCGGCAAAAATATGTCCAAAGGCACAAAGGAAAGAATCTTCCCGAAGCGGTGGGATAACAGTGGTGGTGGGAACAACGCGATCGCGCACTTGTTTGGGACTCTCCCCACTATCAGGATCATGATGGGCGTGTAATTCTAAATCTAGGAAACTAAAATGCAGTTGGCGCAACATTCCTGAACCGCTGCGATAATTCCGCACCTGTAGTAACTTCTGGTAATACGCTTCTGGTAAAGGATCTCCCGTTTGATAATGTTTTGCCATCTTAAATAACGTGGGGCGATGATAACACCAATTTTCCATAAACTGGCTGGGCAATTCCACTGCATCCCATTCCACATTATTAATCCCAGCCGCCCCAGGATAATCCACTTTGGTCAACATATGTTGTAAGCCATGTCCAAACTCATGGAAGAGGGTTTCCACCTCATCAAAGGTCATTAAGCTAGGTTGACCATCCACAGGCGGCGTTTGATTACAGGTAAGATAGGCAACGGGTAAACGAGTTCTAAGGTTGCCTTTTGCATCTTTGATTTTGCCACGATTGAGACATTCATCCATCCACGCCCCACCGCGTTTTTCTTCTGGGCGAGAATAAGCATCAAGATAAAAATGAGCCACGGGGTTTCCTTGCTTATCCTTAATCCGGAAAAAGCGAACTTCAGAATGCCAAACTGAGGCTTCCCCATCAGCAGGAGTAATCGTCACCCCAAACAGATGCTCAGTAATGCTAAATAGCCCCTCTAACACTTGATTGAGAGGGAAATAAGGACGCAATTCTTCTGCATTAAAGGCAAACTTTTCTTCCCGTTGTCGCTCCGCCCAATAATTAATATCCCAAGGCTGCAAGTCATCCGCTTCTGGCGCACCTTTGGCTTTAACAAAGGCTTTTAATTCCTCATGTTCTGATACCGCCGCCTCATAGCTGACCTGACGTAACTCTTCTAATAGCCGTTCCACTGCTTCCACATCAGGAGCCATTTTTTTAGCTAAACTTAACTGGGCATAGTTTTCAAATCCCAGTAAATGGGCTTTCTCTTTCCGTAACTTCAAAATCCGTTCAATAATGGGGTTATTATCGAATTCCCCACTAGAAGCGCGAGTAATAAACGCCCGATAAACTTTCTCTCTTAAATCCCGCCGTTGACTATGTTTAAGGAACGGTATCAAATTGGGAACATCTAAGGTGATGATCCAGGGGCCCTCTTCGGCGGTAGCATTTTCTTCTCCCTTTTGACGGGCAGTTTGAGCTGCTAAACTAAGCGCACTTTGCGGTAATCCTGCCACTTCTTCTGGGGTAGTTAATTTCAGTGTAAAGGCTTTAGTGGCATCGAGAACATGATTAGAAAATTGGGTGGAGAGTTCTGCTAATTCCAATTGAATGGCATTAAACCGTTCTTTGGCTTCTCCTTCTAACCCCACGCCAGATAATTCTGCATCTTGGAGAGAAGATTCAACAATGCGTTTTTGCGCTGCATCGAGATGATCCCATTCTTCACTGTTGCGGAGGGACTTAAATGCTTCATAGATGGGCTTGCTTTGACTGAGTTTATTAATAAACTTAACGACTTCAGGTTGGACGGTTTCGTACGCCTCTCGTAATTCCTCACTATTTTTTACGCCCATTAAATGGCTAACAATGCCCCAACTCCAAGTAAGACGTTCTTCAATGGCAGTTAAGGGTTCCGCTACCCCTTCCCAAGTCGGGGTAACTGTTGTTTCAAGGTGGGTTAATTGTTCATCGAGTTCTGCTAATAACTGTTTAATTCCACTGACAACATGATGCGGTTCAATGTCAGGGAAGGGCGGTAATCCCTCGCCAATTAGTAGCGGATTCGGCTTAGTGGTGGTTGTGGTCATGAGGTTTTTCCCGTTGTTATGACTTCATCTTTCTTTACGATAGCGCGATCGAGCAGCTCCAGTCATGGCATGCGGTCAATTCGATTAAGGCGGTAAGTACGTCAAAATAATACTAGCAGGTAG
>CAZTXK010000383.1:0-2253 GCA_964617275.1 uncultured Dactylococcopsis sp.
GCTTATGCTAGAATTACAGCGACTTAGATGCTGGATTTTCTGGTTGTGAGCAGCGATCGCGCGATTCAAATTTTCCTTCTCGATGCGGATACTGTCTTCTTAGAAGGGCTGAGACAAGTTCTCAACGCCCAAGATGACATGGAAATTATTGCCCAAGCCCAAAGCCTACAACAAGTCCGAGATCAACTCACAAGTTTAGAGACTCTTCCCAATGTTTTAATTTTAGACATTAATCTCGAAGAACCCCTCACCGCCAGCATTGAATTTTGCCAAGAAATTAAACAAACTTATCCCAATTTACCGCTATTTCTCCTCACTACAGTGACAGAGGGGAAGATTTTAGGCAGTTTGCGCCGCTTGGGGATCGAAGGATATGCCCGTAAACGCACGCCTGTGGAGGAATTAACTAATGCCCTCCGTCAAGTCGCGAGAGGGGAACTCTATTGGCAACAAGGAATCACCACTGAAACTTCTTCGCTGCAACTATCTCCTCCTGCGTCACCCCAATCCGTTACGCCTCCCCGTTGGTTAACGCGACAACGAGAAACAGGATTAAGTGAAATTGAAAAGAATTTGGCGCAAGTTGAAGCAAACTTAAACAAAGAAGACCTTTCTACGTTTGATTGGCTGTTTTGGCAAGGATTACGCCGAGAATTGCGGGCGGCGCAGTGGATGGTGAAACAATTACTTCCCGTAGAAGTGGTGGTTGTTAATAATGAAGATCAAACGGAAGAAGAAACAGAAAAGCCTCCTCAGTGGGAAATAACGCCCCCTCAACTCCAGGCTTTTCCCACATCGGTTAGTGAAACTCTCTTTCAAACCACCTTGGGAAAAATTCAGTTAGGGTTAGTGAATCAAACTGACGATACCTTAGAAATTGATCTTCTCAACGCAGAAAAAAAACGGGAACTATTATATCTAGTGGTTCAACAATTCCAAGAACTGTTGCAACAATTAAAATTTATTCAGTTACCCATTGAAAACTTACCTGAAAGACGATCGCGCTTATTACGAGAACTTTGGCAAAACTGTTTAAGCAAATGGATTAGTAACTATATTCCAGAAACAGCCATTTCTCAACTTGCCCCCTCCATTAGCGATTTTATTCTCCGAGAAGCCCCATTTGTCGAAACAACGAATCTAAATAAAATTCCCCAAGTTTCTCCTTTATTTGCTTATTTGTTATATCAACAGCCTCTAGAAATCGATCAAGTTTCTTATCGTCCAGAATCTCCAGAAGCCCAAAGTCGCGCGGAAATTCTCTTTCATCATTTAATTTTACAAATCGCCAATGCGGTAATGCAGGTAATTTTAAATCAGTTTGGGGAACAAGAAACGGTAAAAACCACTCTTTATCAAGAAAAATATCGTTCCTCTCGGGCGATTGCCAGTTTTCGGAATGAGTTATCTTGGCAATACCGTCGCTTCTATTATGTGGAAGAACCAAAAGCCATTTTTGAAAGCCGTTATGAGTTGCTGGTCTTACGCGGCAATCGGATTCAAGCAACCTCGATTTATGCCCCGCGTCAAGAAGAATTAGACGGCTTACAGGGTCTCCGTTGGAGTGTTACCATTGGCTTAGAATTGAGAGACGCGATCGCGCCCCGTTTAGCTTCTATCGTTTCCGTAGTCGGACAAGCTGTGGTTTATCTTCTTACCCAAGTCATTGGACGTGGGCTTGGCTTAATTGGACGGGGGATTCTACAAGGAATTGGCAAAAGTGTGGAAGACCAGCGCAATCAACGTTAGGCTAAGGTTTCTGGACAATATCCTAATCCTTCGGTAAACTGCTCTCGGAAGGCTTCAATTTCTTGGTCGTTGGGTTTCCCATGAGAGACAATCGCTAGCTTATAGCGACGCATGACTTCAACAATTGGCTGCCCCACTTCTAAGCTCCAAAGTGCCATTTGTAGAGGAACTTCTGGGTCATAGGGAATCCCTATTTCACTGAGATAGGCAAGAAAATTTCGGTGTTGTTCTGAGCTCAGTTGTTCAGTAAACTTGATTTTAAGCAGCCAGCCGTCAATGCGATGAATAACTGTTACAACTGATGTCGGTAAATTGCAATCCCGACGCAGATGATCAATCAGTCTCAAGGTTAAACTAGCGTTGGCGAAAGAATAAATGTATTGCATTGTTTGGAAAACCTCCATAGCGCGATCCCATTCGTCTGCGCTATTTTTAGTTTCCCAGAGAAGTGTGTTTAATTACTAGGGGAATATCCCCCATCTTTTACCTTAGTCATTAGTTATT
>CAZTXK010000384.1:0-2224 GCA_964617275.1 uncultured Dactylococcopsis sp.
ACTCCTTTGCCAAAAAACTTCGGGGGTTCGGAAAGGGTAAAAATTTCTTGATTTTGCGCGATCGCGCGACGAACATATCTCGGAGTCTGCAATAATCCTAACAGCGTCACCCCATCAATTAACTGAAACTCTCCCGTGGTTTGTTTTTGCAATATTTGGTCAATTTCTGTCGGTTCAGGGCGCGTCTCAATGGGGGTATGCGAAGAAACTGTCACACTCCAAGGTTCTCCATAAGTGGGAACAAAGGTGGTATAAGAAACAGTATGCTCATATACGGTTTTTAGGGTATTAACTAACCGTCCATGAGTGGCAATATAGGGAGGGGCAACCGGGCCGGCTTGTAAAACAAACTTGCCATCAGGGGCTAACACGCGATTCACCTTCTCATAAAATTCCTTGGTAAATAACTTAAACGAGGGCCCCTCTTCAATGGGATCAGAGAGATCACTAATCACGATATCCCATGATTCCTCACTTTGATCCAATACCTCTAAAGCATCTCCAATCACTAATTCGGTTCGGGGATCAGAAAACGCGCCTTGGTGCATCTCCGGTAAATGCTCTTGACAGGCTTCCACCACTTCCCCATCAATATCTACCATTTTCACCTTTTCCACGCTTTGCCAGCGTAAAACCTCGCGAATGGTTGCCCCTTCACCACCCCCTAAAACCAGCACTTTTTTCGGGGCTTGGTGCATAATCATTGCAGGATGGACTAAGGCTTCATGGTAAAGAAACTCATCAGCCGTAGAAGATTGCCATTTGCCATCAAGCACTAATCCTTTCCCATAAGCCCCAGACTGCACAATATACATTTCCTGAAACGCAGTTTTTTGATGAGCAAGGATTTCGGCAACCCCATGCACATAAATATCCCAAGGGGTAATGTATTCTGTAATCCAAAGATCAGCTTCTAAATTGCTACCTGCCATAATAAATTTCCTTCCGTTGTAATCTCATAGATTCTCAAATTACCATGATTTAATAGGAGGCGAAATAACTGCCCAAAGAGAAGTTTGCTATAATCGCGATCGCGACAACTCTCACGCCTGTAGCTGTTAGAAAATTATTTATGGCAAAAACCTACACCGTCGAAATTCATCATCAGGGTAAAACCCACACCATTTCTGTTCCTGAAGATCAAACCGTTCTCGAAACCGCTCATAATGAAGGCATTGATCTTCCTAGTTCTTGCACGGCTGGGGTTTGCACCACTTGTGCGGGACTCCTGTTAGAAGGAGAAGTGGATCAAACTGATGGTATGGGCGTATCAGACGAGTTACAAGCAGAAGGGTATGCCCTGCTATGCGTCTCCTATCCTCGCTCAGACTTAAAAGTTGAATCCGGGAAGGAAGACGAAGTTTACAAGCGCCAGTTTCAACAGCCTTAAGTCCAAATTTTGTCAAGACAGGGAATTTGTTCTCTGTTGTCTATTTTTCCCCAACGTCTTCTGGGGAATTTTGATTTTGTTGGCGCAAAAGTTCCTGCTGCTGTTGACGAAATTCGCTCGCCGCCCCATCAAGATTCTCTTCTTGGCGTTGACGATATTCTTCCATTGATGCGCCACCACCAAGATTAGCACGATGAATCAAATCAAAGGGACTGAAACCCTCTCCAAGGTCGCTGGAGAAAGAATCCCGTTCATTACGATCGCTGGGACGATCTAGATCGAGATCGCGACTTTGACTGTAAGCGGGAGCAATTCCCGATCCTGTCATAACAGCCAAGCTCAACCCCAAACTTAGACTTAAAAATAAATGGCGAATCATAGTGGGTAATAACTTTTAAAATACAATTTCTCTACTTCTAGTTTAACGATAATCTTAAAAAGATAGTTGATTAAGGTTTTTTTTCTTTCCCCTTAATCTTAGTAAATCGCCCTTGCTAAGGAGATCTTAAGCACTGAGAAAAGCCAAACCAGCGCGATCGGGGTCGAAAAATGAGGACAAGTTATGCTATTGTTAAAAAAAGTTAAGTTAACTGTACTGCTACTGTAGGGCAAAAGCCCTGCCATGAGCAACGTCAAGTACAGCGCAATAATAATTAACTTTTTTTCGTCTTCAAGGAGACTTTCTTAACAATTAAGTTAGGAATGGGTTATCCTAGAGGCATAAAAGCAGGTAAAACTTAGTATTCTTGCAAAAATTTATTAAGCAAGAGGATTTGAAACAATGACCATTGCAGTAGGACGCGCCCAACAAGAAAGAGGAATCTTCGACCTCGT
>CAZTXK010000385.1:0-2218 GCA_964617275.1 uncultured Dactylococcopsis sp.
AAAAAGCCAATTTGTAATAAATAAGGTTCGTAAACATCTTCAATGGTGAGAGAATCTTCTCCTGTCGCCGCCGCCACCGCTTCTAGCCCTACTGGCCCCCCATAAAACTGCTCAATCATGGTATTGAGAATGAGGCGATCGGTCCAGTCTAAGCCCATTTTATCCACTTGGAATAATTCCAGTGCTTCAGCGGCAATCTCTTCGGTAATTGTTCCCAATTCTTTCACTTGCGTATAGTCTCGAACTCGTTTGAGGAGACGGTTAGCGATCCGGGGAGTTCCGCGCGATCGCGCTGCAATTTCTTTTGCCCCTTCTAAAACAATCTCCGTTTCTAAAACTTGGGCGGTGCGTAAAACAATCTCAGTTAACTCATCCAACTCATAAAACTGTAACCGTTGAATCATCCCAAAGCGATCGCGCAACGGAGAGGTTAAGGATCCCACCCTTGTCGTCGCCCCCACTAAGGTAAACGGAACTAAAGGAATACTGCGAGTTTTGGCACTTTGTCCTTTCCCCACCGTAATATCCAACCGTCCATCTTCCATCGCCGGGTAAAGCAACTCTTCCGTAATCCGATTCAGGCGATGAATCTCATCAATAAATAGCACATCTCCCGGATTTAAATTCACCAATAGCCCTGTAATATCCCGTGGGCGTTCCAAGGCAGGAGCTGCGGTAATTTTACACTGTACTCCCATTTCAGACGCAAGAATCAGAGACATCGTGGTTTTTCCCAAACCGGGGGGACCATATAACAGTAAATGATCCATCGCCTCTCCCCGTTGTTTCGCCGCCGTAATGGCAATACTCAACACTGCCTTTAATTCTTTCTGTCCAATATAATCATCAAGACGATGGGGACGCAGAGACTCTTCATTGCTATTACTTTCCTCAGCCGTAGAATGACTTTGCAACAACTCATTCCGTTGCTTCCTCTCCCCTTTACTTTGATTTTTAGATTTTCCTTGTTCTGAGGAACGTTTGATCGCCATAATTAAACAGATGATAACCGATTGGAGGAACTGGGATGGTTTTAGCTAAACGCATTGTACCTTGTCTCGATGTTAACGCTGGGCGTGTCGTGAAAGGCGTTAATTTTGTTAATCTTCGTGATGCCGGCGACCCCGTAGAATTAGCAAAACGCTACGATGAAGCGGGTGCTGATGAATTAGTCTTTTTAGATATTACCGCCACTCATGAAGAACGAGACACCATTCTCGATGTCGTTCAAAAAACTGCCGAAGAAGTCTTTATTCCCCTCACAGTTGGCGGTGGCATTCAATCCTTAGAACATATTAAAAATTTGTTAAGAGCCGGGGCGGATAAAGTTAGCATTAACTCCGGCGCGGTGCGTAACCCTGACTTAGTAAATGAAGCTAGCCAGCAAGTGGGCAAACAGTCCATTGTCATTGCCATTGATGCCCGTCGGCGAGAAAGTACAGATAACCCCGGCTGGGAGGTTTATGTGCGCGGCGGACGGGAAAATACAGGGATTGACGCGCTGACATGGGCGCAAGAAATGGAAAAGCGCGGCGCTGGAGAATTATTAGTGACTAGCATGGATGCCGATGGCACGCAGGCTGGTTATGATCTGCCCTTAACCCGTGCCATTAGTGAAGCCGTAGCAATTCCCGTCGTCGCCTCGGGGGGGGCCGGTAATGTTAAGCATATTGGGGAAGCCTTTATCGAGGGAAAAGCCGAAGCTGCTCTCCTCGCCTCTCTCCTTCATTATGGGCAGTTAACGGTTTCTGAAATCAAGCATTATCTTGGGCAACAGGGTGTTTCCGTTCGTATGACTTAATGGTTTTAACAAAAATTATTTACCAGACAGCAAACTTAGCAACTTATGTATTAAGATAGAAATAAATGTTACATTTTGTTAACTATGTTGCTACTCATTCTCATCTTTGACATCGCGCTGGTCGCTTGGTCATTACACCTCATGCAGTCAGCGTTCCAATATCAAGAATTTTCCCTCATGCTTGCCGGAACCCTAGTTGCTCTGGCAGCTGCCGCCATTATGCTTTCATCGGTTATGATGGGAAGTTGTTTGGGTTATATTGGTTAAATTCGAGAAACTTGCTAAATGATTCGAGTTAAACTCTTGACAAAATTAGCAGGACTACGGGATGATGATAGATGCGCTCGGGGCTATAGCTCAGTTGGTAGAGCACCTCAATGGCATTGAGGGGGTCAGCGGTTCGAGTCCGCTTAGCTC
>CAZTXK010000386.1:0-2213 GCA_964617275.1 uncultured Dactylococcopsis sp.
ACTGTTACTTGCCTCATTAACAACTATTAGCTAAACTAAAATGATTCTGTGTTATCTACTCTTTCAGTATCTAACTATTGCTTTAAGATAATTGTTTTCTACTTAACTCCATTTTGTAACAGAAGTTACTTTATTTAAGGGAATATTAATGAATGTATCGTTAACTTTATTAAAGTTCATATCCTAGACTGCACTCTGAGATTGTTGATGATGAACCTCAACCACCGTATGAACATTTCCTCGTGGCGAGAAGTCGCCTGTAACGGTTACTTCTAGCGGATTACACGCTGCCACAAAATCATCTAAAATTTGATTAACCGCTTCTTCGTGGGAAATGTAGCGATCGCGATAACTATTGATATAGAGCTTAATTGCCTTTAATTCTACCACTGCGCGATCGGGCATATACCGAATTTTAATCGTAGCAAAATCAGGATAGCCCGAAAAAGGACACTTGCAGGTAAACTCTGGCAAACTAATATCAACATGGTAACGTCGCCCCGGACGCGGATTGGGAAATGTAATCAACTCCCCTTCTGCAATTTCCCGTTCTCCATATTTCACCTGTGATTGATTCGTTGCGTTTTCTGTCATCTTTTAATTTCGTTACAGTAATATTAGTTGCCCTTAGCTATAGCAGTTCTAATTCATTTGTAAAAACTTGATTCACCGTTTTTAGCTTGTTTCCCCCCTTTCAAAGGGGGGCGAAGGGGGGATAGTTTACAATTCATTTAGGATTGCTATATCTAGATTTACTTAATTATATCAAAAAATAGGAGTAATACGCGAAAGTATGACTAAGCAAAACTCGATAATGCGGTTCATTCAAACCTTAGCCTATTTTGATATTATTCCCTGTTTAAATAAGTTACCTGGAGTTAAAAAAATGATTTTAGGAAATCAACCCACCACTTCCCCTAATATGAAGCCATCAACCACGGGAACAATTTTAGTCGCTGGCGCAACTGGAGGCGTGGGAAAGCGAGTAATTAGAGAATTGCAACAGCATAATTATCCCGTTCGGGCTTTAGTTAGAAGTCGCGATCGCGCTCGTACTATTTTAGGAGAAAACCTCGACTTTTACGAAGGAGATATTACCATTCCCGAAAGTCTAAAACCAGAACTTATGGAAAATGTTACTGCCATTATTTGTTGCACTGGAACTCGCATTCAACCAGTAGAAGGAGATACCCCTGATCGAGAAAAATATTATCAAGGTGTTAAATTTTACGAGCCAGAAGTTGCCGAATCGACTCCTGAAGCGGTGGAATATAAAGGAATCAAAAACTTAGTTAATTTAGCAAAACAATCCCTTCCTAATACAACTTATCAATCAATATTTGACTTTAAAAAGGTCACAGAAGATATGAAAGCCATTTGGGGAGCCTTAGACGATGTCGTAATGGGAGGAGTTAGCGCTAGTGGCTTTTCTGTAGAAGGCAATAAAGGCGTTTTTTCAGGCAATGTTTCCACAGAAAATAATGGCGGATTTGCTTCAGTTCGGACTCGCAACTTTGAACCCCCTTTAAACCTATCAGGATATCAAGGCATTTATTTACGAGTTAAAGGAGATGGCAACCGCTATAAATTCTTTCTCCGTTGTGATAGCCGTTGGGATGGAATTGGCTATGCTTACTCTTTTGATACTCAAAAAGATCATTGGAGTGATATTTATATTCCCTTTTCGGAATTAACGCCAGTATTTCGAGCAAAAGTCATGGAAGATGCGCCGCCCTTTAATGAAAGTCAGATCAATTCCATGCAATTAATGTTAAGTAAATTTGAATATGACAAAGAACTCAACCCTTATTTTCAGCCCGGCTCATTTCGTTTAGAAGTGGAACAAATCCAAGCCTATAGAGAGAAAACCCCTCAATTTATTATGATTAGTTCAGCAGGGGTAACTCGCCCGGGCCGATCGGATATTGATCTCAGTCAAGAACCCCCAGCCGTACAAATGAATGACCAATTAGGCGGCATTTTAACTTGGAAATTAGCGGGAGAAAATTGCATCCGAGAAAGTGGTATTCCCTACACCATTATTCGTCCTTGCGCCCTCACTGAAGAGACAACAAAAGAAAATTTGTATTTGGAACAAGGAGACAGCTTAAAAGGTCAAGTGAGCCGAGAAACGATTGCTCAAATCTGTCAGGAACTACTAAAAACCCCAGAAGCAGTGAATAAAACCTTTGAGGTAACTAAAACCTCTGAAA
>CAZTXK010000387.1:0-2192 GCA_964617275.1 uncultured Dactylococcopsis sp.
TTAAGCCTAGAAACGGATTTGTAGCAAAGGTAAATAAGGTTTCTGCTTCTTCTCCAAGCGCTAATTGAAAGCCGACACTCATGAGGCGAACTGCAACTAAGAGAAAGTAAAGCAGGGCAACAACAATTAGCCACTGCATAATTTTATGATTGCGAGAATTGGGAACTAATCTCATTTCTAAGAAGACAGACGTTTATAGCGTTTCTTAAGTCTGTTGAGAAACTGAATATTAGTCATTGGTAATTTTTGATATGACCAATGTTACATTCTGGCTAAAGCATTTAATTTCGCAATTTTATCTGAGTTTAATCCTTCCAGTTCGTCAACACTCAGCCATCCTTCTTTCACCAGCTGAGAAAAGACAAAAATTAGCACCGATTCACGATCATCATATTTGCCATCAATTTCATATCTTTTTGAGCTTAGATAATCGTGTAAACGCCATACTTCATCAAGGTTAGTGATGGAATTAGCTACCTTATGAACCGTTTCAATTATGGTATTTATTTCGCGCGATCGAGCTTTTTCAAAGGCTCTTTGTGCGATTTCTTTTTCTGTACTAGACCAATAATTTTCAGTCGCTGACATGATCTCATTTAAATGTTGAGCTAATTTACAGCTTACCAAAATCATCTGGAAATGTCTATGGGATCAATTACTATTAATTATGGCTCTCTGCAAAAAAAGGAGCATTCTTCTTCTATTAGGTTGATCTAAAGTTGCAAATCTTCTGCTTAAGGTGAATAATTATGGTCATATCATAACAGCAGTTATCACCAATTCTTGAAAAATGACATGAGTTGTAAAATTTATCTTTCTTGAGAAGGGGGAGGGGGGGATAGGGATAAGGTCAAATATTTTTTTAACATCGGCATGACAGTAAATCGCGTTATCTGATCATTAGTTAATTTCTCTAACAAGCAACGTCGGTTTAAAGAACTCAGTGCGGTCATCAAATGAGATAAATCCTTGATGTCTGCAAGATGGTTGGGAATTTCTGTTAAGGTTAAGCCTTCTGATGCAAGGGCTAAATGTTCAATGATTTCTCTTTCTAAGGGAGATAAACTTTCTATTTGTTCAGAAAAATAACTAGAGATAATCTCGCCAACAAAAATGGTATTTTGTTGTAGCAATTCATTTAAGTTTCCGTTAAATAAAGTTTGAACTGTGACTGCAAGTTCGTTAATGGCGACAGGATGACCTGAGTAATTTGTTATGAGCTGAGATAAAATGGTGTTATCATCACACTCAACTCCTATTTCGGAAAGAAGTTGTTTGCTCCCATCTCTGGTTAAGCCGTTAAGGGTGATCATGGGTGCGGTAGTTCCGGTTAAGGACTCGAAAGGGGTTTCTCGGCTGAGAAGTAAGAGGCTACTTTGATGGTGAGTGTTAGTGATTTGTTTTAAGAGTTCTCCATAGTTTTCGTAGCCAGATTGATAATAGCTAGCCAAGTGTTGGGGCTGAAATAGGCTTTCAAAGTTATCGAGAATCACTAGGCAGCGATCGCGCTGTAGTTGTTGAATGAAATCTCCAATGAGAGGTGGCGTGTTTGTTTCCTCTGATTGTTGAAAACATCTCATTAAATCGGCGAGAAGACTCTCTAAGGTGGGAACGGAACGCAAGGAAAGGTTACGCCAAATCACATAATCATAGTTACTGGCAATTTGTTCTACTAAGCGAACTGCAAACACAGTTTTTCCGATTCCCGCCATTCCTAAGACAGTGACTAAGGGATATCTCTCTTGAATGAGAAATTCTTGCGCTTGGGTGAGTTCGGCGGCGCGATCGACAAAGGTGCGGACAACTGGTGCATCTCCCCATTGGAAGTGGTTAGACTCGGTTGAGTCTTGATTCCCTTCGCGATTATTGATGTATTTCTCATATTCTTCGAGGAGAATTTTTTGTAGCTTGGCAAATTTACCCGGCCCTGATCCGTCAATGTTAAATTTTCTGTAAACTTCTCCGAGACGCTTTTGCAGGGCGTTACGTTGGATTCCTAACCGTTGCGCGATCGTGTTTAAGTCTTCCCCTTCTAGCGAATCGAGTAGCACTTCTAACTCACCCTCAGATACCCCTAACCGTTTCGTAAACTTCTTCAAAAATTCAGGTGGAATGACCATAATGCAATATCGGCGCTATTTAACTCATCTTAACCTCACTTTATCATTTTATCAGGGAAAGAAGTGAGATAT
>CAZTXK010000388.1:0-2180 GCA_964617275.1 uncultured Dactylococcopsis sp.
AAGCAGAAGCCAAACGACAAGCGAAAAAGGAGAAGGAAAAAGAGAAAGAAAAAGCCAAGAAAGCCAAGAAAAAGAAAGGTGATTAGTCACCCTTCGACAGGTTCAGGGCAAGTTGGTAGGGGCGAACGGCCGTTCGCCCGTACTCGTTATTTGTTCACTGATTACCGGTTTACCAAGGACAAATAACAAAAAAGATTGTACGCTCAATTAGGAACTATGATTAATAAACAGATTCTGATGAGTAGCCTAACAGCAGTTTGCTTTGGTTTAGCCGCCTGTCAGTCGCAAGATTTTTGGGAAGCTCTCACTGTACCGGGAGAAAATGATATCCTGTTTCGGGCAGAAGATTATGAAAAACGGGCAGATGCTTACTTAGATAAAAGTAAATACAAATCAGCGATCGCAGATTATACCCAGGCTATTGAAATCAATCCCGAATACATTGATGCTTATATTGGCCGTGGCATTGCTTATACACGGCAAAATAAATATGATCAAGCTATTGAGGACTTTCAAAAAGCCAGCGAGCTTGGTTCAAATTATCAAAGCGCAAGATTTTATTTGGCTCGGGGATTAGCCCGCCGCCATCAGGGAGATTTAGAAGGCGCGATCAAGGATTATACTCAAGCGATCCAGCAAAATATCCGCTATAGTGCAGCTTATAATAATCGGGGAGTAGCCCGTTCCGACCAAGGTGATTTAGAAGGCGCGATCGCAGATTATACTCAGGCGATTCAGATTAATCCTGATTATGCTCTTGCTTATAATAATCGGGGATCAGCCCGTTCCAACCAAGGTGATTTAGAAGGCGCGATCGCGGATTATACTCAGGCGATTCAGATTAATCCTGATTATGCTAATGCCTACTATAATCGGGGATTAGCCCGTTCCAACCAAGGTAATTTAGAAGGCGCGATCGCGGATTATACTCAGGCGATTCAAATTAATCCTAATGATGCTGATACTTACTATAATCGGGGAAACGCCCACCACAGAAGAGGAAATCTAAAAGAAGCAATGCGTGATTATCAACAAGCAGCCCGTCTTTTTCAGGAACAGGATGCCAGAGAAAGCTATCTGAAAGTGGCTAATAGAATCAATCGGCTTCAGGAAAAACTGGAGATTAATCAGTCTGATTAAATGGAATTTTTCCATAGCCCCACATCTTGAAAAGTTGTTTAACGACGTAGCGGAATTGACCGAAGAGCGCGATCGCGTTTTTAGCAACGTTTGATAAATTGATCAAGCAAGATTGTCCCAATATCGAATAAGGAAGGGGTCAACACATTTCCCTCCCTTTTGATTCTTAAACCGACTGATAGTTTACAATACGAGCAAATCCTTCAGGATCTAAACTGGCTCCTCCCACTAAAGCCCCATCAATTTCCGGTTGCGCCATAATTTCATCAATATTCGCGGTTTTGACAGAGCCGCCATATTGAATGGGAACATCCCCACTACTCAACTGCGAACGAATTAAACCAATGACGCGATTGGCTTCTTTCGCTTCACAAGTATCACCGGTTCCAATTGCCCAAATTGGCTCATACGCAATCACTAAGCGAGATAAATCAACTCCAACTAAATCCGCTTTCAGTTGTTCACTAATTACGGTTTCAGTTTTTCCAGCATCTCGTTGCTGCTTACTTTCTCCCACACAAAGAATGGGCGTTAAGCCTGCATTTTGAGCAGCCCGAGCGCGTAAATTAACGGTTTCCTCGGTTTCTCCAAAGTATTGGCGACGCTCACTGTGTCCCACTACAGCATAAGTTACTCCAACTTCTGTGAGCATCCCAGGAGAAATTTCCCCGGTAAATGCCCCAGATTCCTCCCAATGAACGTTTTGTGAGCCTAAACGAACCCGCGTGCCATGTAAGTTTTTCGACATGAGTCCCAAGTCTGTATAGGGCGCACAGAGAATAATTTCTCTATCTTCAGCAGTGTTTTCCAGCTTTGGGAGAAACGCTTGCAGAAACTCTAGGGAGTCTGCTTGGGTTTTGTGCATTTTCCAGTTGCCAGCAATAACGACTCTTCGCACTTTTCTTTACCTATTTTTAATGATCTTGCACAGAATAGTTTATCTCTCAACGGTAGGCTAGTCCAAATGATTGTTGTGTTTCTAGAGTGAGTAGCATAACGGAACAAAACGGTATCAACCATCTTATTTCGCTTACCTATAC
>CAZTXK010000389.1:0-2172 GCA_964617275.1 uncultured Dactylococcopsis sp.
TTTAGAAACCACAGCTTCTGGTGAGTATCAACTCCCGAACCTAGTCGTGGGAAATCCCATTAATTTTGTAATGCGGTTAAAAGTTCCGCCCCTAGAAACATCGGAATCTCTCTGCGAAATCAATCTATCATGGAATGATCGCGAGCAGTCTCAGCGACAACAACAAACCGCCAGTCTTAAATTGCCAGTGGTTTCTAAGGAGGAATTAGAAAACTATCCTTTTAATTCAGAAGTTCGTCAATTGGTAGCCCAACTACAAGTTGCTCGCGCTAAAGAAGAAGCCATCCAAAGCTTTGATCAAGGAGACTACGCAAAAACTCATCAACTTTTAGACTCAACAAGCGAATTCTGTTTGGATCAAGAACCAGAAGTGGCTCAATCACCAAAAATGGAAGAAGAGATAGAGAATTTAAAGAACTTAAAATCCGATCTATCAACAGGAAAAACGAAGAAGTTTCGGAAAAAATCAAGTTATCAAAGCTATAGTAGTCGCCGAAGCAAAAAACCTAAATAAAACTGCCAATCTAACGGGAATTGGCTATTATACCGTTCACTTGACAGTAGTGGGAGCATCTTGCTCCCTAGTAGCAACCAAGATGGCTACACTACAGAAATTAATTGGAACGAGTATCTCTCACAAAGTTAAAGTAATTATGTGCTAATCATCAATTTGTGTTAAGGTTTTTAAAGACTAGCTTTAAATAAGCCCCAGTTAGTTATGGCAATCACGCTAACAAAATCTCGACTGGTTTCGGCATCGCAATGTCAAAAACGCCTCTGGCTGGAAACTTATCAAGGAGAGGTAGCGAAAGAACGCTCTTATAGCCAACAGCGACGGATTGAACAAGGGATGGAGGTGGGAAACTATGCTCGTCAATATTTTCCCCAAGGAATCCTGATTGAAGGAACAACAATCGAAGAAAAAATAAAGCAAACCCAAGCTGCTTTAGAAAGAGGCGAAAAATGTTTATTTGAAGCAACCTTTAAGTTTAATAACGTTCTCGTCAAATGTGATATTCTTTTAAGAAATGAATCAGGAGAATGGGAACTGATTGAAGTTAAATCATCAACCAAGGTAAAAAATGAACATCTTCAAGATTTGGCAATTCAGAAGTATGTATTGGCGGGAAACGATATCATCCTTAGCAGTAGCCAAGTGATGCACATTAATCGGGATTGTGTTTATCCTGATTTATCGAATTTATTTATTCAAGAAGACGTTACCGAGCAACTAGAAACCGTCTTTTCTAATCTCCCTCAACTGATTCGTAACTCTCAAAATACTTTAGAGCAAGAGCAAATTCCTGATATTAACATTGGGAAACATTGCGATAAACCTTATCCCTGTCCATTTAAGTCTTTTTGCTGGGAAGGAATCGAAGAACCAACAATTTTGAGTATCCCGAATTTAAGAGGAAAAAGATTAGAGCAAGTTAATGAGTTAATCGCACAAGGAATATATAGTCTCCATGACTTACCCGAAAATTTCCCACTAACAGAAAAGCAAGCGCAAGCAGTACAAGAAAAGCTCAATCCTGAGTTTAGGATTAATGAGCAAGGAATTTTAGAGAAATTTTCACAGTTAGAATATCCGCTTTATTTCTTCGATTTTGAAACCCTTGATCCCGCAATTCCTCGCTTTGAAGGGTTACAGCCCTATCAACAGTTTCCATTTCAATATAGTTGTCATATTCTCCATCAAAATGGCGAGTTGGAGTATCACACTTATTTACATGAAAACGAAACTGATCCGAGGGAGAAAATTATTGAATCTTTATTGGAAACACTGGGAGAGAAAGGTTCAATTATTGTTTACTATCAGTCTTTTGAAGCGAAAATTTTGCGAGAATTAGCGGAGCAATTCCCTGAATATAGTAGCCAGCTAAATGCCATTATAGAACGGTTATGGGATCAATGGGAAATTTTTAAGTATGACTATCAGCATCCAGACTTTGGCGGTTCAAATTCTCTAAAAAAAGTGCTTCCTGTTTTAGTGCCAGAAATGAGTTACGATGATTTAGATGTTCAAGGAGGGGATGAAGCGCAAGCAATTTGGGATTTAGTTATTCGCGGCAAAGCTGGCGATCAAACAGAGAAAATGCTAGCTGATTTAAGAGATTATTCGGAACAAGATACTTATGCAATGGTGGCGATTCATCGGGTATTATTAGA
>CAZTXK010000390.1:0-2160 GCA_964617275.1 uncultured Dactylococcopsis sp.
GTGATCCGAGAGGGGTTGTTTTCTCTTAAAACTGGCTTACCTAGTGATCCCATGATTTCAGAAACGGCGACGTTAGCGGCAATTTTAGAATTAGTGGCTGTGACAGAAACCCCCGTTCATCTGATGGGAATTTCCACTGCAAGAGGAGTGGAATTAATTGCTGAGGCGAAAGCGAGAGGGGTTCCTGTTACCGCTAGTACCACTTGGATGCACTTGCTTTTAAGTACCGCAACCCTTAACAGTTATGATCCGAGTTTAAATATTACGCCCCCCTTGGGAAATCCCAGGGATCAAGCTGCCCTCATTGCAGGTGTTAAATCAGGGACCATTGACGCGATCGCGGTGAATCATACCCCTTATACTTATGAGGAGAAAACGGTTGCTTTTGCGGAAACTCCTCCTGGCGCGATCGGGCTAGAACTCGCTTTGCCCTTATTATGGCAAACCTTTGTGGAAACAGGAGAATGGACAGCGTTAGAATTATGGAATGCTCTGAGTCTTTCTCCCCAACGTTGTTTACAGCAACCTCAGTTACGCTGTGCGGTGGGAGAACCAACAGAGGCGATTTTATTTGACCCGAAAAAATCTTGGATTGTAAATCAAAATCACTTAAAATCTCTCAGTGCGAATACCCCTTGGCTACATCAAGAAATTGTCGGTCAAGTGGTGGATGTGTTTTTAAACAATGACGTTAAACAACTTAAATTATAGTGGATACTTCTGACTCCTCACTTGGAAAACAAATTTGGGAAAATATCAAAGCGATCGCGATCGCGCTTTTAGTGGCAGCTATCATTCGAGTGTTTATCGCCGAACCCCGTTATATTCCCTCGGATTCGATGTTACCGACTCTAGAAATCGGCGATCGCATTGTTGTCGAAAAAGTCTCTTATTATTTTCAATCCCCACAACAGCAACAAATTGTTGTTTTTAATCCCTCGGAAAGGTTGCAAAGTTTCGGGTACGATTCCGATCAGGCGTTTATTAAGCGAGTCATCGGGGAAGGGGGAAATACAATTGCTGTAGAAGAGGGACAAGTTTATATTAATGGCAAAGCAATTAATGAACCTTATATTCAAGAACCTCCCAACTATGAACTTCCCCCATTGACAGTTCCTGAGGAGAAGTTATTTCTTTTAGGGGATAATCGCAACAATAGCAATGATTCCCATGTTTGGGGCTTTTTACCGGAAGAAAAAATCATTGGTCGTGCCGTTTTTCGCTTTTGGCCCCCCGATCGCGTTGGGTTTTTCAACCCATAGCCAGTTGAAACAGTGTCCCCAATTGGGGAACGAAACCAATGGCAAACACGACACAGTAACATAGAGTGGTTCAGCTTTAGGAACAATAATAATAATGATGTTACGCCCTTTGACAATTGGTTTATCAGCCTGTGTAGTCGGAGTCAGCAGTTTCTCTCTACCAGCGAGTGCTAATTCTGTTTTCCCCTTACAACGCCAATCTCAACAATTATCCCAAGCCGAGACTGTTCCAGAAGTAATTATTGATACGATTCCCGATAACGGTTCTAATTCTGATTCATCCAATCAAGAAGATGTGGTGATTGATAATGAACCCGAAACGACGAATCCATCGCCTACTGCAAATAACAGCGATCGCCGCTTTACCTGTGAAAGAAATAATGGGGAATACACGGTCATGTATCGTCCCGAAAGTCAGCCCAATGAAAGTTATGCTTGGGCGATTCCCCAACAAATGGGAGGGAATTGGTCACCGCAACGACGCTGTCAGGCGATTAGTAATCGACTGGAACAATATCGCCCGGATGGGTTGATGGAATTACAAACGACCACCATGAATGGGGAAGATGTGGTTTGTGTGACCACTGAAGCAGATTCTAGCTGTCGGATCGTGTTTACGGTTCCCCAAGGACAAGATGCACTGAGAACGCGCGATCGCGTTTTTGAGAATTTAGCAGATGCAAGCCAAGGACGACAAACCCAAGGAGTGCGAACCTTTACGAATAATTCTAGTTTCGGCGATCTTTTAAGCGGTCGCTCCTCTCAGTCTGACCAAACCAATGATAGCATTAACCTACGTCCCTTTTTAGATCGCTCTGATGGGGGAACGGGACGGGAATTACGTTCTAATAATTCTAATTCCTCTCCTTCTCGTTTAAACCCTGATCTCTTTCGTTAA
>CAZTXK010000391.1:0-2156 GCA_964617275.1 uncultured Dactylococcopsis sp.
TCTTCTGGAGTCGCCGAAACCGCCTCGTCTGCTGGTTCTTCTGGCGTTGCTGCTTCCTCAGTTGCTACAGGTTCAGTTTTGCGTTCAGGAGTAGCAACCGTGGTTGTGGTTGTTTCTACCGCAGCTTCCGGTGGTTGATCCACAGTTAACGTTAGGAAACGGATCACATTATCACTAAGACGCATTTGTCGTTGCAGAGGCTTGATCGCGCTCCCATCGACCCGATAATTCATCTGGACATAAATCCCATCTTGATGCTTGCCAATCATATAAGCAAGTCTTTTTTTACCGTGATTGCGAGTTCTAATTTCCTCGACACCCTGTTGCTGTAAAAACTCTTCGTATCGTTTCACTTCCTGCGTAACCTGATCTTCGCTGATATCAGGACGGATAATGAACATGGTTTCGTAATTGTTCAACATAAATCAAACTCCTTGTGGACTAAAGTGGCTTGCGCTACACAAGCAAGGATCATTCATTTTATCATGAGCTTTTAATTTTTAACCGATAAGGTTCGTAAGCGATTGAGAGCAGCTGCCAACTCAAAGCGACGGAAATAGGCTAAATCATGCTGGGGGGAAGGAGTAATGACATCTAAGCCTTGTTTTTCAATATCAGCAAAGACTAAATCGAGAATTTCAGGAAGAGTACGCTTTCCATCTAAATACTGTTTTTTCGCGTAAACAATTCCTGCCGCGATCGCGCGGAGTTGTCCTTTATCTACTAACTGTTCTACCGCAGCGAGATCAATATCTTCATTGCCAAAAGAAACCTCATCATCATCTCGCACTTTCACATCAACCTCTTTTTTCCCGCGACTGGGATCAATACTAGAAGCAAGAGGAATCCGTGGGGTAATTGCGCCAAAACTTTCTCCCCCTTCAATATTTCTTTCCGTGCGATTTGACTCAGCAATTTCCTTGGCTTTTGCGGTCACTTCATAGGGGCGGAAATTCTCCATAGCAATCACCGTATTTGCCATATCAAAATAATCGCCACTACCGCCCATGACGAGAATCGTAGAAACTTCGTAATCTTGATACAGTTGTTGGATTTTATCAATAAAGGGGGTAATGGGTTCTTTATCTTTGCTGATTAATTGTTGCATGCGGCGATCGCGAATCATAAAGTTTGTCGCTGCCGTATCCTCATCTACCATTAAAACGTTTGCCCCCGCTTCTAGTGCCTCCACAATATTCGCCGCTTGCGAGGTACTCCCACTGGCATTTGGGCTAGAAAAATCACTGGTGGAACGTCCTTGCGGTAATTGATTAATAAAGGGAGAAATATCGACTCCCACCACATTGCGCCCATCTTCCGCGCGAATTTTCACCGCCTCAGGATTGGTTACTACAAACTCTCGTCCATCATCAGGAATATGATTATAGATGCCTAATTCTAGAGCTTGCAATAGCGTTGATTTCCCGTGATAGCCACCGCCAACAATTAAAGTAATCCCTTGGGGAATCCCCATTCCTTCTACAGTGCCACAGTTAGGGCAATCAAAACTAACTTGTAATTCATCAGGAGACTGAAACGGCACCACATTTTTATCCGCTAACGGGCGATCATCCACCCCACTGCGACGAGGTAAAATTGCCCCATTGGGAACAAACGCCACTAAATTGCGTTGGGATAACTGTTTTCGTAACCAGTCAGCATCTTCTATTGTTTCCACATGACGGCGAATTGCTTTCGGAGAGAGAGACTGATAAATCATTGCCTGATCCACAATTTCAGGAACATCATCACATAACATCTCCGCCGCTTGACGACCTAAAATCCGTCGTCCTTTTGCCGGTAAGCCAGCAATAAACCGCACTTCCACCATTTCCTCATCCACTAAAACGGAAGTGCGTTCTAAAACCTCTTGTCCGACTCCTGTGGTGGCAATTAACCCACTTTTCCCGGTTCCGCGAGACTGACTCATTTTAGAGGCAACTTTAATAAACTGTCGCGTTAAATAATCTCGTAGGGCAACTTCTCGACTAAGAGACTGAAAGAGGAACTCAGGAAACCCTGCAATCGACTGAGGAATTTGCACTCGGAAGCGGGAAGGAGAGGCAAAGGGATCTCCCTGTACATAATCAATAATTAACTTAAAGTCAATAAAATCATAGACTCCCTTAATATCCTTATAGGCTTTATAGCTTTCG
>CAZTXK010000392.1:0-2142 GCA_964617275.1 uncultured Dactylococcopsis sp.
ATAGCAATATTTTAGAGTTAGAGGTCGATCGCGATCGCGCTAAAGCCCTACAAATTGACCTTGATAATCTCTTTCAAACCCTGCAAACCTATCTCGGGTCGCGATATGTCAATGATTTTACCCTCAACCGCCGAAATTATCGAGTTTATGTCCAAGCCGATGGGGAATTTCGCGATAATCCTGAGGCAATTAACAATGTTTATGTGCGTTCCAACAATGGAGAAATGATTCCCCTGAGTAGTTTAGTTACCATTAATTCCACAACTGGGGCGCAAACCATTAACCATTACAACACTTTCCGTTCCATTGAAATTAACGGAGAAGCGGCTCCCAATGCTAGTTCTGGGGAAGCGATTGCCGCCATGGAAGCCCTAGCCGAAGAGGTGTTACCGCCTGGACTTGGGTTTGAGTGGTCAGGGATTTCTCTAGAAGAAATTGAATCTGCCGGACAAGCACCCCTTATTTTTGGTCTGGGCTTAGTGTTTGTTTTCCTGGTTCTGGCAGCGCAATATGAAAGCTATATTGACCCCATTATCATTATGCTTTCCGTTCCCCTAGCGGTATTAGGAGCGTTAACCGCCCAGTCTTTGCGAGGACTATCGAATGATGTCTATACCCAAGTTGGCTTAGTGATGCTCATTGGGTTAGCCAGTAAAAACTCAATTTTAATTGTCGAATTTGCTAACCAGTTACGAGAAGAAGGGGTCAAAATTACTCAAGCAGCAATTACTGCAGCGGAAAAACGGATGCGTCCCATTATTATGACAGCAATTTCGACTCTCAGTAGTATTTTTCCCCTTGTCATTGCCACCGGTGCTGGGGCTGCCAGCCGTCAGTCTTTAGGCACAGCAGTGTTTGGCGGGATGTTTGTTGCCACATTCTTAAGTTTATTTATCGTTCCCATCCTCTACATCATCATTAAAAACCTAGGGGAATTAGTGTTTGGCCCCCGTTACCCGAAACCAACCACCACCGAACCTGTTAGTGCCAACCAACAAGAAGAAGTTACCTCGTCTGAGCAATAAATATTTTGCCTATTAATAAAATGTCCAAAATAAGGTAACATTTTTATCGCCCTCCCGAATGTTGGGGGGGGTTAATTATGGAGGGTGTTAATGGATAGTCAATTTCGAGAGACAATCAAAGACGTTTTACAATATGAATTTTTTAATAACTTATTTTCTGAATACTTACTAGCTTTAGTTATTCTAGTTCTTGGTTTCATTATCATTAAATTTATTCTTAGAAGCCTAATATTAAAACGCTTAAAAACCTGGATTGTCAATTCTAGTATTCCCTTTAACAATCGGTTGCTCCAAGTCTTTGAAGCTGTCATTATTCCGCTTCTTTATTTAGGCGTTCTTTATATTAGTATTGGCAATTTAGAACTCCATCCCATTATTAATCAAGCTATTGATGTGGTTATTTTAATTTTTGCCACATTTATTGGCATTCGATTTATTGGCAAGATAATCGAATATATTTTAACCACTTATTGGTTAGCAGGAGAAGATGAAGAAACGCGACAGCAGACTGTGGAAATCCTTTCTCCCGCTTTGAGAATTGTCACTTGGACAATTGGAATTGTCTTTTTATTAGGAAATCTGGGCTTTAATATTTCGGCATTAATTGCGGGCTTAGGCGTGGGAGGAATTGCCATCGCTTTAGCTGCCCAAGGCATTTTTCAAGAACTGTTTAGTTATTTTGCTATTGTTTTGGATAAACCTGTTAAAATTGGCGATTTTATTATTGTAGGCGACTTAATTGGTACTGTTGAAGATATTGGTATTAAAACCACTCGCCTACGGAGTCTTAGCGGCGAAGAATTAATTTTATCGAATAGTGATTTAACCAATTCTCGGATTCGGAATTATAAGCGGATGCAAGAGCGTCGGATTGTCTTTAGTATTGGCGTTGCTTATGAAACCAGTTTAGAACAATTGAAAGCCATTCCAGGTTATATTGAGGAGATTATTAAAAAGACAGAAAACACTCGTTTTGATCGCTGTCATTTTCATTCTTATGGCGATTTTAGTTTGAATTTTGAAATTGTGTATTATATGACGACGCCCAACTATGCGGCTTATATGGATGCTCAACAAAAAATTAACTGGGAAATTAAAGAAATTTTTGAAGCCCAAG
>CAZTXK010000393.1:0-2134 GCA_964617275.1 uncultured Dactylococcopsis sp.
TCAACAATTACAACGGGTTTTATCTTCGATTCCCCGAGCCAAATTAGAAGCAGTTAACTATTTATTGCGCTCTCAAAATACCAGCGGCGAGATGGAATTAAAACCGCAAGAGGTGGAAGGAGTGGTTAAGCTGTTAACCCAAGTGCCTCAAGAACAGTTCTCGCCCGTTCAACAAGAACAGTTAGGGATGGTGCTCGATTTTTTCCAAGAGTTGCCTCAATATAAGTCTTCTCGCCTCTCTAGCAAGCAAACTGAAGCCCTACAAGGCGCGATCGCGCTTTTGTTTTTCCCCTCTCAATCCGCTACTGCTTCTTCTACCACTGAAGCTTCTCAACCCTCCGAAATTTCCACATCTCCAGACACTTCTCCCACAACAGAAACCTCCGAAACCTCACCGCCACCTGCAAATAATGCTCCCACTTCTTCAGAAACTGAAGCCTCTCAAGAAACGCCTTCTACCACTGAGACTTCACCCCCACCGTCAGACAATAATTTCACTGAACCCATTACCGTTTCAAAAACTGAGTTACAGCAAATTCTGTCCACCCTACAGGGAGTGCAAGCTCTTAATCTTTCCTCGCCCATTAATTTAGCGGAACTGATTAATGAATTTTTAGGCTTGCTGATTACTCCAGAAGAAGAAGTGGAGTTATCGCCGCAGCAACGCCAACAAGTTTCGACGGTTCTCAACAGTCTATCCCCTCAAGAAACCGCAGAACTAGATGAATATCTAGCTAGTGAAAGTGTCGGGAAACAGTTTTATCTCAGTCAAAGCGCGATCGCGAACACCCTAGAATTTTTACAAGACCTTTCCCAAGCAGATTTAAACTCAGAAGAACAAGCGGCGCGCCAAGAACTACTCAACATTTTTGAAGAATTAGCAGCCATTGATCAACCGGCCATTCAGGTATCTCCAGAACAACTCCGTGAAATCAATACCCTCACCGCAACCCTACCCAAAACAACTCCCGAAGCCATCACCGTAGAACGAGATCAATTAGAAAATGTTCTCAGCGCCATTCGTGAGATTCCCCAAGAAATTCTGTCTCCCGAGCAAAGAGACGCACAAAATCGCCTCACAACTGTTTTAGAATCGCTTAGTGACACCGATGAAAGCAGTGTTGAGTTATCCTCTACCCAAATTCGGGAAATTAATAACCTCCGCGCCGCCCTGCCTCAATTTGATCCTAATACCGAGCTAGTGGAGCGCGATCGCGTTTTAACCATTCTAGAAACGGCAAGGGAACAATCCCTTAGTGACAAACAAACCGAGCAACTAAAAGCCCTACAAACTTATTTTGAAAACCAACAGCCTCTGACAGAAGAAACTACCCTTACCCCAGTAGAAACCGCTCAAGTCGAGAAACTCAATGCCTTTATTGACACTTTAGACCGCTCTCAAATTACCCAAATTGGACAAGCACTGGGAACAGCCAGTGGGATTAGCCCTGGGATTACCGTCGAAAACCCCTCTGGCTTTGGCGGCGCTAACGGTAGTGTTAGCTTAGGCGCAATTTTCCAAAATCGCACTCGGTTTACCAATAGTTCAGATGGTTCCGTGGGAACTTCGTTTAGTTTAGGGAATCCGAACACAGCAATTGGGGTAACCACCACCTTAACCAGTTTTAGTCTGTTGGAAGGAAGCGGCTCGGAGGGAGGATTTCTCGATAATGGGAGCTTGAGTTTTGAAGTAAACCGTAACCTCTCCGATTTATCCTCAGTGGGAATTGGTGTCGAAAATCTAATCCCTTGGGGACAACAAGATAGCGGCACCAGTACCTATCTGACCTTTAGTCAGGCGATTCCCCTACGTTCAAATCCTCGAAAACCCTTTGGCATTGCTTATGCCACCGCAGGATTAGGGAATGGCAGATTTCGACCGGAAGAAGACTTTGATCCTGATAATGATGGCACCCAATTTAATTTCTTTGGCAATGTGACACTTCAATTACTGGATCGAACTAACTTAATTGTAGAATGGGGCGGTCAAGACCTAAATATGGGGCTTTCTATTGTTCCCTTTGCTAATATTCCTATTGTAATTACCCCAGCGCTTGTTGATATGACTGGCTCTGCTGGCGATGGCACAAGATTTACCCTTGGAGTTAGTTACGGCACGATTATCGAGTTTTAA
>CAZTXK010000394.1:0-2133 GCA_964617275.1 uncultured Dactylococcopsis sp.
CCTTCGTCCTCTGTCCTTTGTTGTTCGTCGCTCAATAACCAATGACTAATGACCAATGACCAATGACCAATGACTGAATAGAAAATGATATAAGGGGAGAGGATTAAGCAAACTGAGATAATAATGGCGTTAATTTCTCTTCGGATCGAGAATTTTGCTTTAGTGGATCAACTGGAATTAGATTTAGGGGAGGGCTTAAATGTTTTGACGGGAGAGACGGGGGCGGGAAAATCCATTATCCTTGACGCGATCGATGCGGCGTTGGGAGGAAAGGTGAGTAGTCGCTTTATTCGCACAGGAAGCGAAAAGGCATTGGTAGAGGCAACATTTGCGCTTACCCCTGCAATTCAAGGTTGGTTAGAGAAACAGGATATTGATTTACTCGATGACCAAACCGTGGTTTGTAGTCGGGAGATGTCATTGAAAAAGAATGGACTGCGATCGCGCTCTCGGGTGAATGGAGTTCTGGTTAATCGCCCGCTTATTAATGAATTACGCCCCTATCTCGTCGAAATTACCGCGCAAGGGCAAACCGTGGCGCTGATGATTCCTGCCCGTCAACGGGAACTTTTAGATACTTATGGCGGACAAGCGCTATTAGCGCAACGGAAAAAAGTATCTGCCGCTTATGAGGATTATTTTGAGGCGAAAGAAACCCTGGAAACTCGTCGTCAATCGGAACAAGAACGCCTGCAGCGATTAGATTGGATTCATTACCAGCTAGAAGAGTTAAAAGCGGCACAGTTAGACAGTGCTACGGAGTTAGAAGACTTAGAACAAGAGCGCGATCGCTTGCTTCATGCTGTAGAGTTACAACAATTGAGTTATCAAGTATATCAGACGCTTTACCAACGGGATGATGAAGCCCCAGCAGGAACCGATATTCTCACAGAAGCGGAAAATACGTTAACGGAGATGGCGGAGTATGACTCCCAGTTAACGCCAATATTGGAAATGGTACAAACGGCGATGACGCAAATTGTGGAGGCAGGACAACAAATTTATTCCTATGGCGAAGGCTTAGAATCTGATCCGGATCGATTGGCAGAAGTCGAAGATCGCATTCATACTCTCAAACAAATCTGTCGCAAATATGGTCCTAATTTAGAAGACGCGATCGCGCATCGAGATACCCTCCAAGAAGAATTAGATACCCTCAATGATTCGGAACAATCTTTAGAGACTCTAGAAGAAAAAACAGAAATTGCCCATAATACTCTGCTCGAAGCCTGCGAAATTCTTAGCCAGCAACGACAAAAAGCGGCAACTCAGCTAGAGAAACAACTCATCGCCGAATTAAAACCCCTCGCCATGGAGAAAGTACAGTTTTCCTGTACCTTAACCCCCACTGATCCCAGTCCACAAGGCGCAGAACAAGTCAATTACTACTTTAGCCCCAATCCGGGAGAAACGCCGAAACCGCTTTCGGAAACGGCTTCTGGGGGGGAAATGAGTCGCTTTTTATTAGCCCTGAAAGCCTGTTTTTCTCAAGCGGAACAAAAAATGCAAACCCTGATCTTTGATGAAATTGATACTGGGGTTTCGGGAAGAGTGGCTAGCGCGATCGGGCAAAAATTACGACAATTAGCCCAAAAACATCAAGTTCTCTGTGTGACTCACCAGCCTTTGGTGGCTGCCCTTGCTGATACACATTTTCGGGTAGAAAAACAGTTTTCTGCTTCGCGTACGGTTGTTTCTGTTATCCAATTAGCTGATATTAATACTCGCCGTGATGAATTGGCGCAACTTGCCGGGGGAGAAAAAGACGAAAACGCGATCGCGTTTGCAGAATCCTTACTCAAACAAGCGCATACTAATTAGGGTTTGCTGAAAAAGTTCATTATTTGTTATTTGTTTACTCATTTTCCTGTGACAAAATTAGTGCTTGCAGATATAAACGATCTCCAATTCTTGTCCCATTTTTTATCATTGCATCTAGGATCGGTTTCACCCTATCTATTAATTCTCTTTCCTTAGCCAAAATCAAAATTCCAACCGTGCCAATTATTGGCAACTGTCTTATTTTAGCAACTCGTCGCGCTGCTGTTTCATCAATTAATAATTGGTCGGCTTTAAGTTCCTCAGCTAAAATAATCGCTGCCACTTCACCCAAGTCCAAATTTGAGGTTAATT
>CAZTXK010000395.1:0-2110 GCA_964617275.1 uncultured Dactylococcopsis sp.
TGGAAACGCGCTTAGATGAATTTCTAAAAAATAATCCTCACTTGGAATTACAGGCGTTAGAGGAACAATTAAGAGAAGAGGAAAAAGAGACAATTCGCTTAATTTTAGACCTGCAAAAACAGGAGAAAAAATTAGAAAATGAGATTCTTTCCATTGCTGAAGATGTGAAGTTATGGCATCAAAGAATTGATAAAGCAAAAGCTGCTAATCGGGAAGATTTAGCCCAAGCCGCGCAAGAAAAAGAAGCGAGTCTCCTGCGGATTGGAAATCAACGCTGGGGGCAAATGAAAGCTGTAAAAGAGAAAATTCAGAAAGCCAAAGACTTAATTGAAGAAATTAGAAAACGTCAGAAAGAAGTGAAGGCAAAAGCCAGAGAAGCAAGGGCTAATCAACAAGCAGCTAATACTAATGCTACCAGTGGTTGGAACGCAGCGGAGTCTTATTATCAACAAGGGATGAATTACTCAAGCTATCAAAGTCGTCATGCTTTTGATGATTTAGAAGAGAAATTTAGAAATTGGGAAGTGGAAGAAGACTTAAAACAAATGAAAGAGAAATAGTTATTTGTTATTTGTTATTTGTTATTTGTTTACGAAGGACAAACGGTAAACGAAAATTGTCAATTCCTGAATTGGATCCCCCCTTTAGTTCCCCCCTTACTAAGGGGGGATAGACTGTAAACTGACTTTTTGAACCTTCTATAAATTATGAAAAATAAACAATTATTGGGTGGTTTAGCGGTTGGCGTTCTCTTGTTGACGATTACAATGGCACAAGAAGGGGAAGCGCAGAGTAATAATTTTTGTCCTCAGAATTTATCCCAAAAAATTGATGAAATTATTGATAACTCTCAAGCTGGCGTTCGCTGGGGGATGATGATTAAATCTCAAGATTCAGAAAAAATAATCTATCAAAGAAATTCGTCCGAATTTTTTATCCCAGCGTCTAATACGAAACTTTTTACCAGCGCGATCGCGCTTCATCTATTTGATCCTGAGTTTAAAATTACGACTCCCGTTTATCAACAGGGAACACCCCCTAATTTAAATCGCTTACAAATTATTGGTCAAGGCGATCCCAGTTTAACCACCGATGATTTAGAAAATTTAGCAACCCAATTACAAGCAGAAGGGGTGCAAGAAATTGAAACCGTAGTTTTAGAAACAGGTTATTTTTCTAAGCCCTATTTCCCTTCTAGTTGGGAATGGGAAGATGTTTATGCGTTTTATGGGAGTCCAGCAAATAGTCTGATTTTAGATGAAAATTCAGTTAATTTAACCTTAACCCCAACCACAGTTGGAGAAGAAGTTAACTTAGCTTGGGAAAACGCGATCGCTGCTTCACAATGGGATTTAGAGGCAAATGTTATTACCACTTCGGCTGAGAGTGACTCTAATCTAGATTTACAAAGACAATTGGGAACCGATCAACTTTACTTAACAGGAGAACTCCCTGAAGATCGAGAAAATGCGGTTTGGGGATTCTCGATTCCTAATCCTGATCATTATTTTCGGGATGCGTTATTAGTGGCGCTGTCAGAACAAAATATTCAGGTCAATAATATTGAGTTTTCAGATAGTCAGGGTGAGAAAGTAGGGGAAGAAATAATGCGATTTGCGTCTCCTCCTCTCTCAGAATTATTAGAAGAAATCAATATCAACAGTAATAATTTATATGCGGAAGCCTTATTAAGAAATTTAAAGACTTTAGCTGGAGAAGAAATTATAGAAGACTCCTTAACAGCATTGGGGATTAATGCAGACAGTTATCATTTTGTGGATGGATCAGGATTGTCTCGCCGTAATTTAGTCACACCTAGCGCGATCGCGCAGTTATTACAAACTGAATCTAATGAGAGTTTTCGGGCTTCTTTACCCGTTGCAGGAGTCAGTGGAACGCTAGAGGATCGCTTTCAAGACACACCCTTAGAAGGAAACTTACAAGCAAAAACAGGAACAATGACTGGTATTTCTGCATTATCGGGTTATGTGGAACTTTCCAATTATCAGCCTTTAGTTTTTAGTATGATGGTCAATCATTATCAAGTTTCCGCCTCGGAAAAACGGGAAATGATGGATGAAATTTTATTACTATTACCTCGTTTAGAAGA
>CAZTXK010000396.1:0-2099 GCA_964617275.1 uncultured Dactylococcopsis sp.
AAAATGGTATTATTCGTTATCATGTTTCCTTTCACTTAAATCAACCACAGTTAGTTGTTCATAAGGTTCAAAGGGTTGATGAATCCAAGGATTCTCCTCTAGATAATAAACATAATAGTCAGGGATAATTATAGAGCATTGTTTCCGCCATAACACAGCCGTTTTTATCTCGGCAATTTCTCCTTGATTATGTTGATTTAACCAGTCTAAGGTTGCTTTTAAGCTATTTCCAGAATCAACTAAATCATCAACCAGTAAAACTTTATTACCTAACTGGGGGGTAGTCATGGAAAGATGTTCAGACAGTTTAATTTCTCCCCGAACTTGGTTATTTTCTCCCCCATAGGAAGCCGCAGAAAGAATGGCTAACGGTTGTTCAAAAATGCGAGAGAGAATATCTCCGACTCGTAACCCGCCTTTTGCAATACAAACAATTTGATTAAAGTTCCAGCCTGACTGATAAACTTTGATCGCAAGTTCTTCGATTGTTTGATGATATTCTGACCAAGAAATATAGAGATCGGACATTGAAATTCAGGTAAAAATGGATAAACGCTTAAGAATCACGAAGATATTGGGTCAGCCCTTTATGTTCATAGGCTTTTGTATAATTTTTGCTTAAATTTTCATCTAAAATTGATGGTAATTGCCCAAAGCGTCCCATAAGAATTTGTTTGGGTTGGTAATTCTTAACTACTGATTGTAACTCAGCTTCTGTAATCTTTCCTGATTCTAAACGCTTGCGAGAGAATACCGCAATTTCAGGAGGAACCTTTAAGTTAGCATAGAAGCCATAGATGGGAAAGTCCGTAAATAACCATTCGGTTTCCTCTTGATAAGCGAGAACTTCCTCTAACATTTCAAAATCACGTTGAGATTGCTGAACAAAGTCTTGATGATTATCGTTGAGAATATTTAGGCGAATTGGAATTGATATTAGCGGAATAAAAAGCAGAAAAAAACTGAATATCACTATTCCTCGGGAAAACCAGCTTCGTTGTCGCCAAGGAATTTGCCGAAAGTGATCAATAATGCTTTTAGTCGCTTCGGCAAGGAGAAACGCCATGGGAACTGAAAGCAACAGATAATGATGATACCAGACAGGATGATGGTTTAGAAGTAAAATCAAAGCCGTTACCCACCAGAGAAAAGGCAGATAAAGTGCGCGATCGCGCCACAAAGCAATTCCTAAGCCCACCAGCAAAAGCCCTAAATAGTCATAATCCCAACTAAAGAACACTAAAACCTGTCCCCGATGTTCGGGTAATTCTTCCCGTAATTCCGAATTAAAGTGAGCGCCGACAATTTGTTCTAGGGTTGGTGAGGGGAGTAGCAACCAAGTGATGAAGAAAACTCCCGCCAAGGAGAGTAATGTGATGAAAACAGCTTGCCATTGCTGCCTAAAAGTGAGTTTTCTTGTCTGATGAGAGGGAAACTGTAATTGTGGCAGAAAAATGGGTAATAGAAAAAGGGGTAGCAGAAAAGCTGTAAAGAGTTTCGTTTGCAAAGAGAGGGCAAAACTCGCCCCTGCGAGTAATAAGTAACCCCAATGCGCTCCCTGTAGATAATGATTAATAAAAAATAGCGAAAGAAGGGCTAGCGCGATCGCGGGTAAACCAATCATTACAGCAACACTCAGCGGCAAAAAATTAGAAGATAACGTTAACCAGACTATCCCCAGTAACGCTGGAATCGTTCCCACACGCCAGCGCAGTAATTGTCCCACTGTCCAAATTAACACCGTTGCCCAAACCAAGGTGAGTAATCGCACGGCGACAATGGAATGCCCAAATACCTGTAACCATCCTGCTAAGACAACAGTAGAGAGGGGCGGTTGATCATTCCAAACCTCGCCGTAAAGTTGAAACCCCTCTTGATAGAGCATTGCTTTGGCTAATTGGATGCCTTCATCAGTATCATATTGAAACACCTCTTCTAGAGGCATAAAGGTAATGACAAAGATAATAAATATTAGGGGGAGATAAATATTAAAGATCAAGGCGGGGGCGAGCAGTTTTTTCCGCGATCGCGCAAAATAATTAAACATAGCTGAAACTTCTTGAGATTGTGTTTTTGAGCGTTTCAGAGGTGAGGTTGAC
>CAZTXK010000397.1:0-2087 GCA_964617275.1 uncultured Dactylococcopsis sp.
TTCAAAATATCTGGAGACAACCTGAAAGAATTAACTAAGCCTTAGGCTTAAGATACGCTATGGAGTGTAGCCAAACCAAAGTCGATTGGTCATAATGGTCAACAATACAAAAACAATTTTGATCTTGCCATAGCACTCGCCCGACAATTAAATCTTCACTCAGTAATTTGATTTCAACATCCTTTTCTTCTTTAATCAGATTTTGTACCATGCGGGTGCTTGGTAAACCAGTATCAAATTCAGTCATTCTTCCTCTCTAAATTTACTATGAAAATTCACTTTACCAAATATCATGGACTCGGTAATGATTTTATTTTAATTGACAATCGCCATGATCATAACCCTTGTTTAACTCCTGAACAAGCGATAAAACTCTGCGATCGCCATTTTGGGATCGGCGCTGATGGGGTGATTTTTGCCCTTCCCCCGCAAGATAATAGTGACTATACCATGCGGATTTATAACTCTGATGGCTCAGAACCAGAAATGTGCGGCAATGGGATTCGTTGTTTGGCGCAATTCCTAGGGGATCTCGAAGGGAAAGAAAACACCCGCCATACCTATAAAATTCATACGCCAGCCGGCTTAATTCAACCCCAATTACAAGGAGAAGAAAACGTTCAAGTCAATATGGGGCAACCTTACTTACTGGCAGCAGAAATCCCCACTACCTTAGCGTCTCCACAGGAAAAAGTGGTTAATCAGTCCTTATCCCTTGGGGAACAAAACTGGCAAGTTACCTGTGTCAGCATGGGGAATCCTCACTGTATTACCTTTGTTGAAAATGCTGAGACGATTCCCTTAGAAAAAATTGGTCCCCAGTTTGAAAATCATTCTGCTTTCCCCAAACGGACGAATACTGAATTTATTGAAATTGTTCGCCGTGATTATCTGAAAATGCGAGTTTGGGAACGGGGGGCTGGCATCACCCTTGCCTGTGGAACCGGGGCTTGTGCTTCGGTAATTGCTGGGGTTTTAACCGGTAACAGCGATCGCGCTTCTACTGTGGAACTCCCCGGCGGCTGTCTAGAGATTGAATGGTCTGCCGATAACCAAGTTTATATGACCGGTCCCGCAACCAAGGTATTTGAAGGCATCTATTCCCTCTAGACACGACGTAATAAATTCAAACCATGGGTATCCGTTCCACAGGTATTAAATAAGCCATAGCGTTCGCTTAAGGCTTTTACCGTTGCGGTTTTGCGAGGCGTGGGACTCCAAGGAATGGTATTTTTATAAGCATAATAGGTTTCGACCCCATCAATTCCTAATTTCACAGCTTGGGGAATCAACTCTTGCGCTGGACGGCGATACCGTTCCGGGTGGGCTAACACCACTAAGCCGCCAGCTTCTTGAATAGCAGCAATGACGTTTTCCGCTTTTGCCCTTTTTCCCACGGGGGCATCCCCCTGTAAATAGCTAACAATTGCAGGATGATCGGGGTTAAACCCATAACCGAGAATATGAACTTCTGTATCTAACAGAAGAGAGGTAATTTCTACCCCTGTCCACAGTTGGGGAAGCGATTTACAATCATGATTAACCCGTTGTAGGTAGCTCTGGGCAACATTATAGCCATCAACTGCATGATGATCAGTAATGGCAAGTCCTTTCAAATTGATTGCTAACGCTTGTTCGATAACCTCTTCAGGGGTAAGCTGTCCATCAGAACAAATTGTGTGCATATGGAAGTTATAGTGATGAGGACAACTTTCAGCATTAATGGTTTTCCAAATCTCTTTCAAGGCTAAGGTATCTTGTCCTTGTCGGCGGGTTATTTGAGGAGAAATGTAAGTTGTCAACATGATAAATTTTGAGATAGGTGTTGTCGCATCCAGACACGATTTCGGTGAATCCAATCAACTGTTAATGGTTAACGTTATTGCGTAATATTAAGAATTGTTCTTCTTAACGATAGCAAATCTTTTTAAAATTGTTGTTTTTGGGGTAGGTTTATTGGAGAAAAACGTTTTAGTCATTGGCGGAACAGGGCATATTGGTCAACGGATCGCAGAAGATATTGCTACCCAAACGGAAGCAAGTGTTACCGTAACTGGGCGTAACTCTTCTTTTAAGGGAAATTTTCC
>CAZTXK010000398.1:0-2086 GCA_964617275.1 uncultured Dactylococcopsis sp.
GCAAGAACAATCAAAATTCGCCAATCCATAAGCCGTTTTTACCTCTCGTTTTAAACATTTTTTTATGATTCCTCTGCCTTCTATGATAACTGACAGAGGAGAAATTTTTGCAATGTTAATTGACGATGCCAGAGTGACCCGAAATTTCTCCAACTTCCTCAGCACGCCCATCGAGATACTGCGCTAGAAAGTTTTCGGTGATAGCGTAGAAGTGCATCCGATTTTCAGGACGAGCAAACCCATGTCCTTCATCAGTGTAAAGGGCGTATTGGACGGGTTTTCCTTTTTCTCGCATGGCAGCGACAATTTGTTCACTTTCGGCTTGTTTCACCCGTGGATCATTTGCCCCTTGACCAATTAAAAGCGGCTTGGTAATTTGATCGGCATAAAAGAGGGGAGAACGAGCTTTTAAAAAGTCTTCTTCGGTTTCAATATTTCCCACGCGATGGGCAAACATGGACATCATCGGTTTCCAGTAGGGAGGAACACTATTAATCAGGGTAATGAGGTTTGAGGGGCCAACAATATCAACGCCACAGGCAAAAACTTCCGGGGTAAAGGTTAAGCCCGCGAGAGTGGCATATCCGCCGTAAGAACCGCCCATGATGGCAATTTGATTGGGATCGGAAATTCCTTCTTGTTTTAGCCATTCCACAGCATCAATGAGATCATCGTGCATCGCAGCACCCCATTCTCGATTTCCTGCATTGAGGAAATCTTTACCGTAGCCTGTGGAACCACGGAAGTTAACCTGTAAGACAGCATAACCGCGATTAGCTAGCCATTGCACCGTGGGGCTATATCCCCAAGTATCACGCGCCCAGGGGCCACCATGAACATATAACACGGTTGGCAGTTGTTTGGCTTCTACCCCGACAGGCGTTGTTAAATAGCCATGAATGGTTAACCCATCTCGGGCTTGAAAGGAAATGGGTTGCATTTTGGCTAAGGGAAGCTCTTCTAATTCCGGTTGATTGGTGAAGAGAAATTCAAATTGTTTGCTGTTGCGATGGTAGTGGTAGTAATAAACCGGTCCATCATCGGTAATGTAGGCAACTAACCAGTTTTCATCGGCCAAATCACGGCTGCCGATGCCAAATTCTCCTTCGCGAAAGTTACGGATGGCTTCAAAATCAGGCGCGATCGCGCTATCTAAGACTTGCCATTCTTCTTTATCTTTATAAAAGGAAACCGCCTCAACATGACGCTTAGTGGGATGAATCATCACATCTCCCACATCATATTGTTCATCGGCGGCGATAACGGTTTCTTCTTTACTATTGAGATCAAGGGCGAGTAGGCGTTGAGCGTTAGCTTCATGTGACCCCACAATATAGAGGGTTTTCCCATCTTGAGAAAAACTCAGCGCACCGCCTTCATCATCAGCACTCCAATGGCGCAAGCATTCCCAGTCTTGGTTCGGGGTTTCCCGATAGAGTAAGTCTGATCCCCCATCTGCAGTAGCAGCAACCGCAGCCCGAATTTGAAATTGAGCATCGGCAGTCCAACCGACGATATTGCCGGGATTATCAGTGTCAAATTCTACTGCACCGTTATTGAGGTTAATGCGGTAAACGTCGAATTTCTGAGCGTCATTAAGATTTAAGCCCACTAAAACTTGATCCGGGGTTTCGGGATCGAGATCAATGGGTTGGGCTTTGACTCCCTGAAAGGGGGTTAAGTCACGGACAACATTATTAGCCAGATTAACGGCGTAAAGATGGAAGTTTTCATCCCCATCAGCATCTTGGAGATAAATTAATTGGTCGGGTTTATACGTCCAAAAGTAGGCTCGAATCCCCCGTTTTTTATCTTGGGTGACTTGCTGATCATCGCTTTCGCCAATGGTTCGCACCCAAACTTGTAGCACATCTTGGTCATCTGGGGCGAGATAAGCCATATATTTGGCATCGGGGGAAAGACGCGGGCGAGCGCGTTTGGGGTTGCCAAAGAGGAGAGAACGGGGAATTAAGGGGGGTAATTGGGTTTTGGTTTCTGGTTTCGTGGTTGTTGTCATGAAGTATGTATTTTCGTTAAGCCTGCGTTTCTCATTGTGACATTGAATTAATGGGCGATGCGTCTTTCT
>CAZTXK010000399.1:0-2073 GCA_964617275.1 uncultured Dactylococcopsis sp.
CAGAGCGATAATACCATAAGGTTCCTTCTTTATGACCTTTAAAGCGTTCCCAAATTTCCTCGCCAGATTGTTGATAGTCTTTAAGAATTGATTGGGCATTATGGAGTTTATCTGCTGCTGAAACTAAGGCGACTTCATCCGACATTTCAGGAATTTCAGCAATATAGGCTTCTTTTCGTTCCTGCCACGGCGGTTTAGGTTCGCTAAAAGCATCAGTACAACCGTCAACAATGCTTCCTACTTGCTCGCCGAAGTGGTCATAAATTTGTTTTTGTGTTTCACTTCCTCCCTGATCTTCCACTGCATCATGGAGTAAAGCAGCAATCGCGCAGTCTTCATTCCCCCCATAGTCTAAGACTAAACTACACACTGCCAAAAGGTGAGCAATATAGGGAATATTCGATCCTTTGCGAACTTGATCTCGATGAAGTTCACTGGCAAAGGTTAATGCTTTATCAAATTGAGGAGATAAGTTCATTGGAATTGTTGCGTTTGTTGAATCCAACTCTGAACAGTTGCCACTGCAAGGGATAATTTTGTTGTTGAAACAGTTTAATTTGTCAATTTAAAGTTATTGATGCAGCTTCTGCACAGAATTGCAACATTACTTTAATTTTTGACCTCAAATAAATCAATACATCATCAAAGACAAATGAGGATTGTTGTTATCAGTGATACCCATAATCGATATCAAGAGCTGACCATCCCCGAGTGTGATGTCCTTATTCACGCTGGAGACATTAGCCATGCTGGCGAGATACAAATTTTAGATGACTTTGTGAAGTGGGCTCGTTCCCAACGGGTTAAAGAAACAGTATTTATAGGCGGAAACCATGACAGTACGCTCCAGACATCGACAGACATTCAAGAAAAAATTAACTCTCTTCCCGATATCCACTACTTAGAAGACAGTGAACTAAAGCTTTTTGGATTCAAATTTTACGGTAGTCCTTGGCAGCCAAGGTACAAAGACATGGCGTTTAACCTTGACAGAAACAGTAATGAGTTAGACAAAGCATGGCAAAAGATTCCCGAGGATGTAGATGTTCTAATTACCCATACTCCTCCTTACGGAATTCTCGACAAACTTGAGGACGAACGAGGTGGTTTTAACGCTGGGTGCGAACGTCTCGCTGAAAGGCTAAAGCAAGTTTCTGCAAAAATCCATGCTTTCGGCCATGTTCACGAAGCACGAGGGGTGCGTTGCGACAAAAATACCACTTATGCAAATGCATCAGTTTACTCTAAGAACGATAAAAGGAAGGTACGAGGACCAATGCTGTGGTGGTCCTGCATAGTAATGATCAGTTTTGTAAACTGGCGTTGTAGTAATGAACAAAGTCCCAGATAGCTCCTAGATGGTTCTGGAATTTTTTAGAGAAAGAAAGGCTTTTTCTAACTAATCTACCAACTCGTTGTCTAAGCGTATTATTAAATCTCTCTATATGATTAGTTTGACCAGTTTCTTTACCAATGGCCCGATGTCTTTTGGTAGGTAAAATTCCTTGATAGGCTTCCCAGAAATCTGTGTAACAGGTTGCACATTGACGGTAAACTGGAGGTAAAGAATCCCATAATTGTCGAGCCGCAGCGCGATCGCGATCGCCAATGTGCACACCGACAATTTCTTTGGTTACACTGTCAATAGCTAGCCAAATCCACACTTTGTGGCACTTAGAACCAACGAATGACCACATTTCATCAATTTCTAGAATTAGCTTTCCTCTTTTTTTTTGAGTGATTTTAGCTTTCTTGGGAGTCAGATAATATTTCTGATTGACGTAGTGTTGTAGCCAACGTTCTGAAACTTCAGCGACACGCGCGATCGCTGCTAAGGATAAGCGTTCCTTTAACAATTTATCAATCAAATCGCGAGCTTCTTGAGAAATTGGTTGACGAGAGGGATTAGGAACAAACTGCCGACCACAAACTTGACAGCGAAAACGCTGTTTTCCGTAATGAGTGTGTCCATTCTTAACAAATTGAGAAGAGTGACATTTAGGGCAATTCATTACTAATTTTTTCAACTTATTTTAGTTCTTAAATATTGTATCATTACTATTCACTACTACC
>CAZTXK010000400.1:0-2050 GCA_964617275.1 uncultured Dactylococcopsis sp.
ATGACAGCGATCGCGCGATCGCGCCCCTCAAAAAAGCCCCTGATGCCATTGAACTCGTCACGGATGGGTTAAGTATCGAAGAAGTCATTGCTGAAATTGTACGGTTATATCAGGACAGAAAAGCCAATTAGCCTAGATAGAAAATGCTGAGCAGAGAATCATTTGCTTTTAACCAATTCTTTCAGCTTATTCATTCCCGGAAGGGTGGCAGGTTTTTCGCTAACTAACGTCAGTTCCCCAATCAAAAGATTAGAAGCATTCACTTCTTCCAAATCTCGACAACGTTGGGTTTTAATCATGGTAATTTGACTAGTGAGGATAAAGCTAACAAAGCTGGTAATGGCAATGACAGGAAGCATACTGGTTCCCGATAAGACACTGAGGATAATACTGGTACTAACAGGGGTTTTTGTGACAGCGACATTGACAGCAGCCATTAAACAAACCATCCCTACAGTGGGGTGAATTTCAGGGAAAGCCATGGCAATAGCTAAACCGGCATTTGCCCCAATAAAAAACAAGGGAAAGATAAAGCCACCTAAAAAGCCAGAATGAAGGGTAAAACTAATGGCAAACATTTTTGCCACCGCAATCGCCAATAATAATCCCACACTCATACTAGCCCCATTTTCAATAACTGTATGAATTTTTTCTTCACTAAAAAAGAGCGTTTCTGGAAAGACAAAAGCAATTAAACCAATGGCTAGACCACCGCAAGTTGCTAAAATCACCCGATAATTTTCTAAGGGATGGAGCAATTTCCCTATGGCTCGAAAAATGACAATAAACATTACGGCTAACCCTGCTCCCACTAATCCTAAAATAACCCCTTCTAAAAGATTTTGTGGGGAAAGGGGAGGAACTTCTTCAAAATGATAAAGGCCGCCAATGGTTATTCCTGTATTAAGTCGAAAAACAGCAAAAGAGAGAATTGCGGAAACAATGGCAGGGGCAATCGCTTCAAAGTATTGTAACCCGCGGCGATGAGGAATTTCTAAAGCAAAAATTGCCGCCCCAATCGGTGCGCCGAAAAAAGCCCCTAAAGCGGCACTCATTCCACAAAAAGTTAAAATCCGCACTGAACAGATCGAGACGTTAAACCGTTCTCCTAACCAACTTCCAAAACTTCCATTAACTTGAACCAAAGGAGCTTCTGGTCCCGCACTGCCCCCGGAGGTAATAGCAATTAAAGAAGCAATAATCATTGCCGGGGTTTTGCGAATGTCAATTTTTCCCTCTTTGTGAACTTGATCGACGACTTGTGACATTTCTCCGGGAAGCCCTAAAAAATATAGCGCTAACCCCACACAAAAACCGCCCATTGTTGTTGCTATCCAAATATAATTGTTAGGAGATAGCCAACTGGGAAAATAAGGCTTAACTAATCTAGGTAAAGTGTCCCAAAGCCCATGCATCATTCCCTCTAAAACAAAATAGTAAAAAGTAGCAACTAAGCCGCCAAAAATCCCGATTGCGCTGGCGCAAAGCAATAGCTGAGTATAAGAAAGTTGTCGAAAATGATTAGCTGGCATAGCATAATCAAGTTCATTGTAGTTAGGACTTACTGACTGATTTGATGACATAAGGATTACAATTTTTATAGAATAGTTATTTCTTAAAAAATTAAAAGCAAGGAATTATTATTTAATATGAAATCAAATTAGAATTTATTTAATTTTAAAAACGATTTCAGATAAGGATTAAGGAAAACCTTTGCCCATTTCTCATAAAATCTTGAAAAGGATTTGAGCTATTCATAAAACCACCAAAAATAGCTGAATAAAATTATATCCACTGCTAAAACTATACTGACAAATTTGATAATTGCAACATCAATTTCTAGCTTGTTGTTAGTTTCATCATTACATTGCATTTTTGGTTACCCGTAATTCGGATTTATAGCTTAATCGTAAAACAAGTAATCAAAATTGTACGTATCAAAAAAAACAAATTTAGAAAAAAGATACTATAAATGCATTATTTTGATGTAAACTAAAGATATAGAAGTAACTCATACCATTCCTAAAAATTGACGCTACTCCCCCGCCGC
>CAZTXK010000401.1:0-2049 GCA_964617275.1 uncultured Dactylococcopsis sp.
CTCGTCATTCATCCATCCGTTAAAAACGGATGGCTCTCTGACTGGTTTGCTGTAGTTAAATCATAGTACGCGATCGCGCCAGTTAACAGTTTAACGGCTCAGTGCTATGCTATTAAAGAAAAATGGCAAAGAAGAAAACCTACATTGTTCGCGCTCATGCCCGAACGGTTCACACTCGTCCCGTCACTTTCAATTGCGCCAAATGTGGGCGACTTGCTACCCGTGATGTTTTCCCCGGCCCCGCGCCTAAATACTGTTTAAGTTGCGCTCCAAAGAAAAAAAAGAAGCAGCAACAGGAAGAAGTACCAGAAAGAGGAGAGTTTACGCCGACACATTGGCTAGTAGATCCTCAGGGAAGAAAAACTGCGATTGCGCTTGAACCTACGGGCGAAGGAGACTGGCATTTTGTTAGAACGGCTATGGACTGGTTTAGTGGCGAGTCCATCATTCAGTATCATCCTAAGAAAGGATTAGTGTCTCGTGGGGAGAAGCTGGAAGGGTATCGAGTAGAAAAACAGAAGAAAGGCTAGAACCTAGCTATTATAGTTACCGATGAGGTGGTTTTCCAAATACGGCTTTTCCGAGTATGGAAACCCACATTGTAGATGCGCGATCGCGCAAATTTTGCTTTAAATTGGCTCTTCCATAATCCGAGCAATACTGCGAATCAAATCTTCAACTGAGTAAAACTTCAACAACTGTTCCCGAAGCCAATCTATGGGCTTCGATTGAACAAACATAATCCGAGCTAACTCCCGTGAATTTTTTTGAGCTTCTTCCACTCGCCGACGATGTCGCTTCTCATATAAATCAAGTGCTTGCTCAACACGTTCGGCGTTGATGCGGGATAGTTCATCGCTTAGTGCTGCGGCAGATTCCATTGCCATGGACGCGCCTACCCCTGCTGTTGGTAAAAATCCTGCGGCGGCATCTCCAAGCAAAATTACTCGTCCATTGCGCCAATGGTGGGAACGGCAGTCATGGAATGACCAAAAGAAAGAATCACGGTTATTCGGTGCTGTATTGAGAACTTGTGGAATAGGTTCTGCCCAGTTCCCAAATTGGGACTGAACATGCTCAATAAATCCCGACTTTCCCATTTGGTTAATTGTCTCAAGAGGACCGCCCACAAAAACGCCAATATGGTTTTTTGTCGGATATAAGCCTACAAAGTGACCGGCTCCCCAGCATTCAGTATAGACATCAGACGGGGCAAGATTGGCATCAGCCCAGAAAACCCATCCACCCCACTTGCTATCCCAATAATTATACTCTCCTTGATCGAGAATCATGGACCGAGTATTAGAATGGAGACCATCTGCTCCCACCACCAGATCAAACTTAGCTGATGTCCCATCACTAAAGGTTACTGCCACTTTGTCATCTTGGCATTGGAGAGACTCAACTGTAAGATTAGTATGAATGGGCAAATCTTGAACGGCTTCAGTTAAGATTTCCATTAGGGTACTGCGTTCAATTCCCTGCATGGGGCCGAAACGCTCAGTGAGCCTTTTTAAGTCATAGGATTGTAGCACTGAACCATGACCGTCACAAACCTGATAGTGGTTCATGGTGACACTTTGAGAAAGATATCGATCATACAAACCGAGACCATGTAACACTCGTGAACCGATGGGATAGAGTCCCAGCATATAACCTCCACTTTGCCAGTGATCGGAACGTTCAATGATAATGGGAGACTCTCCTCGCTGGCGCATGAGAGCAGCTAAGGTTAACCCGGCAACACCAGCACCAATAATTAGGGTTTTGATACGGTCAGAATTAGCACGAGAATTACTATCAGCGAGTGTAGCGACCGTCATTTCCATTTACTCCGAAGCTGTCCTAACTACCGTTGGTCAAGGCTTTTACAGGAAGTATTTTAGAAAAGTGCTTTTAAATATAGACAACTTTCTTAAGGAATCTATACACTAACTTTACTACCAGCATTAATAAGCTGGCGTTTTTTAGTAGCGGGCTTGGTATGACTAAAGAAATAAGCAATTGTTAATTTCCCATTTCTATGGCACGATTGAGCATATTCTGTTG
>CAZTXK010000402.1:0-2048 GCA_964617275.1 uncultured Dactylococcopsis sp.
GCATCACATGAGAATATCGCTCAATGCTCATTAATTCATCAACCGTTACACTCCCTTTGCGACAAACTCGCCCTAAATCATTGCGCCCTAAATCCACTAACATGATATGTTCAGCGCGTTCCTTTTCATCTTGGAGTAATTCCTCGGCAAGGGCGACATCTTCTGCTGGGGTTTTTCCCCGTTTGCGTGTTCCAGCAATGGGGCGTAATGTTCCACGCATTTCCTGCTTGTCTGGGCTTAATTCCACTTTTACCATGACTTCAGGGGAAGATCCAATTAATTGCCAGTCTCTAAACTGATAATACGCCATATAGGGAGAGGGATTGACCATTCTTAGCGCCCGATAAAGATTAAACGGGTGTCCCGTATAAGTAGTATTGAGACGCTGGGAGAGAACTACCTGAAAGATATCCCCCGCATGAATATACTCTTTTGCTTTTTCCACACTTTGACAAAAATCCGCTTCGGTGGTGGTGCTTTGATAAGAATACGCCTCGGAAGGGGGAGAGGTAGAGAGAGAGACTTCTTGGGCAATTTGAGGGAGGGGAGATTGTAATTTTTGGAGTAAGGTTTCGACGCGATCGCGCGCTTGATCATACGCTGTTTTTAGATCAGGATCGCCTCGCAAATCAGCATAAGCAATCCCCCAAATTTTTCGTTTCACCTGATCAAACACTAATAACTGATCCACCTGCATCCATACCCCATCGGGTAAATCTTCCTCTTGACGAGAATTAATGGGAACACGGGGTTCCATCCACTGAATCAACTCATACCCCCACATGCCAAATAATCCCCCAATCCCAGGAGGAAGATCGGAAATGGTTACTGGATGAATCGAAGCTAAACACTCTTTTAATGCAACAAAAGGATCACCGTGATAAGTGTTAGTATTGCCCGCGCGATCGACTTGCGTAGTAATATTACCGCGATTTTCTAGCACCCACATGGGATCACAGCCCAAAAAGCTGTAACGCCCCAGTTTTTCGCCCCCTTCCACCGACTCTAATAAGAAACTGTAGGGTTGCCCGGCACATACTTTAAACCATGCTGAAACCGGCGTTTCTAAATCTGCTGTCCATTCTTGATAAACGGGAATAAAGTTACCTTGGCTGGCGAGTTGGCAAAACTGGGAAAAGTCAATCATCGTTATTTGTTATTCGTTATTTGTTATTCGTTATTTGTTGTTTGTTGCTTATCACCCAATGATTAATGATTACTAAAGCAGCTAAGCTGTTAAGCATTTAAATTGGTTTGTGGATATGAGGCAACAATGGGATTGATCAGTCTTTCCTGCTAATTGCAAGATACCCCATTTAAATGCGTCTTAGCTTATGTTAAATATAAAGTAACTGATTACTAATTTCATCTGCCATTAAAGTATCAAAAAGAATGACAATTCGTTCAGTTATTTCATAAGCATTCCTACGTTTAACAATTATAATCCCTGAATGAGACCAGTTCTTATTCAAATAATGAGTATGTAATTGCTCAAAATCTAATCGATTATGCGTTAAGATGCAACGTTTTAAATAACTTGCAAATTTTAATTGCTCTGCATCAGATTTACCTAACATTTCTTGTTCCTTTGCTGTTGTTGCATCGAGTCCTTTTGCGAGTAATAAACGAGCGACTAAAATATCGACATCTTCATCTAGATAAACTTGAGCAAAAATTGTCATCGCTGATTTAACCTTGCTTGAACCGCAGGATGCACTAAATCTTCAGTTACATGATTACGCTCAATATAGTCATTAATTTCCGCTTGATTATCCAAATAAAAACTAAGGGCATCAAAAACTTGAGCTAAACTTAAATGAGGTAAATGAGAGGGAATTTCCTCTGGCCTCATTCCTAAACGCCAATTTTCTACAATGGCTCTAACGGGTGTTCTTGTGCCGACAATAATTGGTTCACCTGATAAAATTTCAGGTTGGCGCGTTACGTAACGAGTTTTTATTTTAGTGGTCATGATTCATACTAATTATTAATTATTAACATGGCATCGCCAAAGGAATAGAAGCGATACTGATGCGCGATCGCGCTTT
>CAZTXK010000403.1:0-2036 GCA_964617275.1 uncultured Dactylococcopsis sp.
TATTCATCGCCGCTGAGGGCAATAACGAGACGTAGGATAAAGATAAACAAGTTGATGTAAGTCAAGTACATCGAAAGAGCTGCCGGGAGATATTTATCGTCGTCGTAGGTACGAGGGAGAATGTAAAAGTCAACTACAGCAACGCCGGCAAATAGTAAAGTTCCGAAACCAGAAATGCCGATTTCTAGCCAAGTGGGGGTAAAGACACCAAATACACTAAACAGAAGTTGACCCACTAAAACCACCAGCAGGGCAACAACGCCTAGTTGTACGGTTTTGGTGAGGGCCATTCCATCTTCATCGGAGAGGTTAGAACCAATGGAACGAGCAACGACAAACGTTGCCCCACATCCCAAGGCGGCAATTCCAACTCCTTCCACCCCAGCAGCACCACTCAGGGCGACAAAAATTAATCCACTTAGCGTATAACCCGATAAAAGGCTATAAAGGGCTAGTAAAGGGAGAGCGGTGCTATTATTGCCGTTTTCAGCAACGCCACGGGCAATAAAAAAGAGGACAAGGTTGCCAATGAGAGCCGCAATAAAAGTGGGCATGAAGAGATTCGGAGCGTTATTAATGACTCCTAATCCCCCATAAGTTCCGAGGGCAGTAAGAGCTAACCCCCCTCCCAAAAACGGCAGTGCCTTAGAAATCACATTGGGACCAATTATCGCACTGCCACTGGTTTCTTGCATGGCTTTGCGGAAATTGAAAGTGTTACTCATAGCAGTTTTTTCTTGATTTTAAGTTCACTAATGCTTTATTTTCTTATTTTGACTGATTATACTCACCATGAGTAGTCGAGAAAACCGATATGACTCTACTCGGGGGTATTTTGCAAATCAGGACGTTCTTCGGGTAAGATTGCTCCCTCGACTGGGCAAACTTGTAAACAAATTCCACAATCAATGCAGGTGTCGAAGTCTATCCAATACCAATCGGTTCCTTTTTCATTTTTCCCAGGTCCTTCGTGGATACAAGCCACAGGACAAGCCTCGACACAGTCGGCAACGCCTTCGCAAGTATTGGTGACAATAGTATAAGGCAAGGTTTTTCCTCTTTTGACTCCACACTTTTTACAATAGCATGGAGGCAATAAGCGGTTAATATCAAGTTTAAAGCTAACTAACTTATCGAAATTAACAATTAAAGGGGTTTTATAGTTATGTTTTTAGTTACTGGTGCGACAGGACAACTTGGAAAACGGATTATTCGCTTTTTACGGGAGGATGAGCAGCCAGCACGAGCTTTTGTGCGCTTAGATTCTAACTATCGGGATTTGGAACAGCGCGGCGCGGAAATTTTTATTGGCGATTTAACTCGGGATAAGGATATTGCCAAAGCCTGTGAGGGAGTGAGATATGTGATCAGCGCTCATGGTTCTGGGGGAAAGGCTCAAGCCCTCGATTATCGTGCCAATATTGAGTTAATTGATCATGCTAAAGCCCAAGGAGTAGAACATTTTGTTTTTATCTCGGTTTTAGGGGCGCAACGAGGCTATGAAGATTCTCCCACGTTTAAGGCAAAACGGGAGGTGGAAAAGTATTTGCAAAATAGTGGGCTCAATTATACGATTTTGCAACCTGCGGGGTTAGCCTCGAATTTGTTACCGTTAGCCGAACGGTTTCGCGATACGGGATTTTATTTAATTATTGGTGATCCTCAAAATCGCACCTCGATTGTAAGTTCTGATGATGTCGCTAAAATTGCGATTAAAGCAGTGACGACAGAGGAAGCAAAAAATCAAAGGTTTCCTGTCGGGGGGCCAGAAATTTTGAAACGAGAGGAGATTCCAGAAATCTTTGGTCGTGTTTTTAACCGCGATCCCTTAACTGTTACTGTTCCGCTGGCTTTGCTGGATACGGTACGAGACGGGATTGGATTATTTGATTCGGAAACGCAAAAGTCTTTAGGCACTTTACGGACTTTATCCGCTAATGAATTTTTCTGCACTGAAGCAGAAGTGAATCAATTAGAAACGACGTTTAATATGAAGATGGAGTCTCTAGAGAGTTTTATTACTCGTTATTTAGGGA
>CAZTXK010000404.1:0-2016 GCA_964617275.1 uncultured Dactylococcopsis sp.
TTACTTTTTCGGGGGTGGATTGTCGGTGCGATAGAAGGGTTTTTTCACCACTTCTGCCGGATATTTCTTACCGCGAATGTCAATTTCTAGGGGTTGTCCCACTTTCGAGAGGGATTTGGGAACATATCCGAGAGCAATGGCTTTTCCTAGCGTTGGCGATAAGGTGCCGCTGGTGACAATTCCCACTTCTTTCCCGTCTGAGAAGATAGGATAGTCATGACGAGCAATCCCTCGCCCTTGCATTTCTAATCCCACTAAACGCCGTTGTACGCCTTCTGCTTTTTGTTTGGCTAATACCTCTCGTCCCATAAAGTCTCCTTTACGATCTAGATGTACCAGCCAGCCTAATCCGGCTTCAATGGGAGTTGTGGTTTCATCAATATCTTGACTGTACAAGGATAAAGCCGCTTCAATGCGAAGGGTATCCCTTGCGCCTAAGCCACAAGGGGTTACGCCAGCTTTTAAGAGGGCTTCCCATAATTTTTGCCCAGCAGCGATGGGAAGCATAATCTCCACCCCATCTTCTCCGGTATAGCCGGTTCGCGAGACAAAGGCAGATTCTCCGAAAATTGAGGCTTCAGTGTGGCTAAAGGCTTTGAGAGAGGCAATATCCCCTTCTACTAGAGGAAGGAGGGTATTAATGGTTTTTGGCCCCTGCACGGCTAATAATATCTGTTCTTGCGAGACATCATTGAGTTGTACCGATGTTTTCTCTAGATTTTTCAGTAGCCAGTTTTTATCCTTTTCGCAGGTAGAGGCGTTAACAATGCCTACTCCACGGTTATTCCCTTGATAATAGAAGATGAAATCATCAATAATCCCCCCTTGGGGATTCAGTAAAACGGTATATTGAGATTCCCCAGGGGAAAGGCGGGATAAGTCAGAAGGAACCAGGAATTGCAATTGTTCGGTTAAATTCTCTCCCGAAAGTAAAAACTTTCCCATGTGGGAGATATCAAACATTCCCACGGCTTCTCGCACCGCGGCGTGTTCGATTTTTAAGCCTGAAAACTGTACTGGCATTTGCCAGCCAGCAAATTCTGTCATCCGAGCTTCTTGCTCGATAATTCGATCATATAAAGGGGTACGTTTCGCTTGATTCGATGTTGCTGTCACGGTAATTGTTTTTAACGTTTCTTAATCTAGAGTTAGTTTAGCAAACATTGGGGGAGGTTAGGAATTATCGCCTCGAATCACTGCAACCGATTGTGCGGTTAAAAAGATGCCCAGTAGAATATAACTGGCAAAGACAACTAAGCTATTGGTGTCTAAAATCCCCTGCACTAAAGTTTCATAATTAGAGATTAAAGACATATGTTCTAAAGCCTCTCCGAATACGCCAGGAACTCGGTTCGCAATTAAATCAGTTACCCAAAGAAATAAAACCACAGCAAAGGTTAAAATGGCAGCAAAAATGGTGCTTTCGGTGAGAGACGAGATAAACATTCCCAAAGCGAGAATTGAGGCAGCTAATAAAATTAAAGCGGCATGGGCTAATAAGGGAACAGCAGGAGGAACCGGTGGTGTGGCTGCGTTAAAAATAAAAATCTCGTAGCCTAAAATGGGAATGATCATGGTAATAAAAAAGGTGATCACGGCTAAGAGTTTTCCCACAGCAATCACCCAGTTGGTAACGGGAGACGTGGCAATTAATTCTAACGTTCCCCGTTTCCGTTCTTCGGTGTATAATCCCATAGAAAGCACGGGAAGAATAAATAATACCATTGAGCCTAAAAATTCAAAGTAAAATTTGATAAATTGATAGGCGACATCAATGGGAGGAAACGGAACTCCCATTTGTTCCCGTTGGCTAACTTGCTGAATAATTCCTTGTGGCCCTAATAAAATGGAGACAAAAAAGAATCCTGAAATGAGCCAAAAAATAGCCGTAATTCCATAGGCAAGAGGAGAGGTTAAGTAACTGCTTAGTTCTCGGCGGAAAATGGCGAGTAAATTATTAATTAAAATCATTCTCTTGGTTATTTGTTATTTGTTATTTGTTATTTGTTATTTGTT
>CAZTXK010000405.1:0-2003 GCA_964617275.1 uncultured Dactylococcopsis sp.
TCCGTCGTTTTCTTCGCATTCGCCGCTTCACCACAAGTGCGAGGAGTGGGGAATAACTTGGTAGGATTTGCTAACCCTTTGGGGTTAAACGCATTGCGAACATACTGCATGGTTTCAATATCCACCTCATTAAACATCTGGGGCATATAGCAATTTTTATCCGCACCGATACCATGTTCTCCCGAGATACTTCCTCCCGCTTCCACGCAACGCTTGAGAATTTTCCCTCCAATTTCTTCGACCACTTCTAGGGATCCCTCCACCGACTCATCATATAAAATTAGAGGATGTAAATTGCCATCTCCAGCATGAAACACATTGGCAATGCGATAGCCATACTCTTCGCTTAACGCCTCAATATCTCGTAACACTGTCGCCAACTGGGTACGCGGAATTACCCCATCTTGCACAAAATAATCAGGGCTTAAATGTCCAGCTGCCGCAAACGCCGCTTTGCGTCCCTTCCATAATTTTGCTCGTTTTTCCGCATCTTTAGCAATCGTCGTGTCTCGCGCCCCATTTTCTTTACAGATTTTAGCTGTCCGTTCCATATTATGGGTCACTTCTACTTCTAACCCATCTAATTCCACTAATAAAATTGCCCCAGCATCCCGAGGATAACATCCCGCCCCCACCACATCTTCTACAGCATTGGTGGTGAGATTGTCCATCATTTCCATTCCGGCAGGGATAATACCATCCCCAATAATGTTCGCAACCGCATTTCCCGCCTCTTCAATCGTTTCAAAATCAGCAAGTAACACCGCCACTGACTCAGGGGCTTTTAAGATTCGCAAAGTAATCTCGGTAGCAATGCCCAATGTTCCCTCAGACCCCACAAATAAGCCCGTGAGGTCATATCCCGGCATTTCTGGGAGGGTTCCCCCAATATCCAGAATCGACCCCTCTGGCGTGACAATTTTGAGTCCTAACACATGATTCGTCGTCACCCCATATTTAAGACAGTGAACACCGCCCGAGTTTTCCGCAACATTTCCCCCAATGGAACAAATAATCTGACTAGAAGGATCAGGGGCATAATAAAATCCTTTTCCACTTACCGCCTGTGTCACCCAATTATTAATGACTCCTGGCTGTACAACCACACGCTGGTTCGGAATATCGGTTTCTAGAATTTGATTCATCCGTGCGGTAACAATCAGAACCCCATTTTCAATGGGTAAAGCCCCCCCAGATAACCCAGTTCCCGCCCCCCTTGCCACCCAAGGCAAATCATACTGATTACAAACTTTGACCACCCCAGCTACTTGTTCGGTGGTACGGGGAAGCACTACCACTGCTGGGCGTTGACGGTAACTAGCCAATCCATCACATTCATAGGTTAGCAGTTCATCTTTGCGTTGAATGACTCCATCTTTTCCCACAACTTTGGCAAAGGCTTTGATGATGGGCTGCCATTGTTGATTTTTTTCGGCTTGACTAAAGAGGCTTTTTAGGAACATGGTATGGTCTAGGGAAGTTGTAAAAAAGAATACTACTTAAAATTGTAACCCCATGCCTCCTTGTAAAGAAAAGGCAGTGCCGCCCCCTTCCCGAAACGCATCAAAGGTAACAATAGCATTTCCAAACAAGACTGTATTCTCGTCGGGAACCATAAAATCAATGCCAGGCTGAATTGCAAAACTGGTTTGATCTCCCACTGGTGAAGGAGAGTCTCCTGTAGCAAAAGAAGCCCCAGCACCGAGATAAATATCGGTTTGCCAATTGAGAGGAATATCATAGGAAATTGTCGGAACAATGGCAGTTCCAGCCCCAATTAAACTCTGAGTGCGGAGAGAAATCGGGGCTTCTAACAGTTGATACCGAACGCCGATCACGCCGCCAAATTGTTCTCCCTGTCCGCGATCATCTTCATTTCCGCCGTAAGTAACTCCGACTCCCATATAACTCCCATAAGCCGCTTGGGCAGTTGCCCTGTCTGTGGTTAAGAAAAAGGCAGTCGTAACCGTTGCTATGGCGAGTAAAGGCTTTATATATTTCAT
>CAZTXK010000406.1:0-1989 GCA_964617275.1 uncultured Dactylococcopsis sp.
TCGACTAATCCCAAGTTCGGTGTAGATATCCTTGGGAGATTTCTTCATTTCCCAGCCGGGCTTGAGCTTAATTTCAAAATAGAAGCAGAGTAGTCCTTTCGCTGTTAGGTGACCGTTCTGATAACGCGCGATTGCAGTTGGAAGCGTGACTTTGGAAAATTGTTGTGTCATAATAAATTTGTCTGGTAGCCCTCATGGAGGTGCGACCCGAGCGGAACTTGGTTCCGCATCGGAAAGCGTACCTCAGGGCTATTTTTCTCTAAGGTTTGTTACAATTGAATTAATCAACTGTTTACTTTTTATAGTGTAAGTAAACAGTTGACAGTATAATAATACAACACATATTTAATTGCAATGAAATTTCACCAAGCCTTTGACGAAACATTAAAAGAGTGCGGTATCTCAGCTAAGTGGTTAAGCGGGAAAGCGGGATTAACCCCAAATACCATTAGTGAATTTCGTCGTGGGAAGAAGACTTTAGGCGTGGAAAACTTTGAGAAGCTCCTTTTTGCTCTACCAGTTGAAGCACAAGAGCATTTTGAAAAGAAAGTATTCGTCAATTCAGTTCACCGAGAGGGAGATATTTGGAAGAACATTCATTTAATGGATTCAGATGAGTTATTCCAGCTTAATCTCGCGATCGCGCAGCGGATTCCTGAAGTAAATAAGTTGCAGAAAGTTTAAGTTAGAAGACGGTACTAAGTAAGCACTTTTATAGCAATTAAATAAATAAGAGCAAAGCGTGAGGAGCAGTACCAATTATAAATATCTACGCTGATGAAACTTGTACTCATCCCTCACAAGGGAAGTATTTGATGATTTCAGCAATCACGCTTGAACGAGAAACTGCTAATCAAATTAGAAAAAGAATTAACTCCTTAAAAACTCACCTACAACAGAGCGAGTTTCACTTTACCAAAGTTACCAAAAATACGGTCAATCAGTATAAACAGCTCGTTAATTTATTTTTTGAATACTATAATCAAAAGGATTCTCATAAACGAGGAATATCTAAGCCAAGAAATTATCGCAAAGTGGCGTTTGATGCTCTATTGGTGGAACATAAAAAGATTGATAATGTCACCTTCAATGATGGAGACGCGAAACTTGGGTTCTTGAGATTTTATAAAACGCTTCTAGAATTTTTAGTAAAAAAATACTATTTGCAGGGACAAACCTTTTATATAGTTCCTGATGATATTAATCTCAAAAAAGGACTATTAACCATCAACCAACACGAGATTCAGCTTGAGGGGTTTCAATCGGTTAAACATTTAATTAATGAAAACTTTGAACTAGAAAACGGCGTTCCGAATATTATTCATCAAATCCAGAAACAGCAATCTCACTCTGAACCACTTTTACAATTAACAGATGTAATCCTTGGGCTTTTAAAGTGTAAGTTTAATGATTCTAATCTCACTGGTTCTAACCGAGAAAAAGCGAGGCGAGAAGTTCTCTCTTATTTTGAACAACGATGCGAGGAAGCTGGGATTAAACTTGACCTTGGAAATAGCTACCCCTATAAAAGTTTTAATCTCTGGGAATTTAAAGCAACCGAATTTTAGGGGCACATTAAGCCTAGACTGAAAAGCCGTAGCGTCGCATCGCGACGTTGTTCGGTCCTCAATGTGCCTCTACCTATAATTTTACCCCTTGTCAGAACACTTTTCAATTTACGCCAAAACGCTGGCAGGTTTTAACTTATCCCCCTTCATTAAAAATTGCCCCCTTTTATGGGGGCGTACAGTTTTAGGAGGTGTTATCGGTTAGGACTGTCCGCTGGAACCTGCAATGGCTTGTTGCGACTGACTACCCAAGTTGATTTTCACTTTTTGATTTTGGGCTTGTTCCACTTTCGGTAAGTGCAGCGTCAGAATGCCGTTGGTGTAGTCAGCCTGTACTTGGTCTTGTTGGATGCCAACCGGTAAGCCGATGGTACGGCTAAACTTACCGTATTGGAACTCAGAGCCGTAGCTATTTTGTCCG
>CAZTXK010000407.1:0-1988 GCA_964617275.1 uncultured Dactylococcopsis sp.
CCTTTGAAAGGGGGGCTTAGTATTTGGAATGCAGTGCTAATTATTCAATAGGTTATAACATTTTAAGCAACAATTTCCCTAAACTTATGTCTCTTTATTCATCACTCAAGCAAATGATTCCCTTAAAAGTTGAGCCACTCTACTTCTGAGGATAGAAAAAATTGATCAAATTGGCGAATATTCGCTACAAAAGAGTTAAGGATGTTTTTCGCTACATCACATCATTTTCCTTTCTGCTGTTAACTCAATCCTCTTTCCATATTAATTATGACAACCACTAACGCTCTCCGAATTGTATCTCTCTTACCCAGCGCAACGGAAACAGTGGCGGCTTTAGGCTTGACGGATTGTTTGGTGGGACGTTCCCACGAGTGTGATTATCCGCCAGCCGTACAGTCTTTACCGGTTTGTACCGAAGCCCGTTTAAATTCCCAAAAAAATAGCGGTGAAATTGATCAAGATGTTCAACAGTTAATGCAATCGGCGTTGAGTATTTATGAGATTAAAACGGATGTTTTAGAAGAACTCCAACCTACTCATATTATTACTCAAGATCAATGTGATGCTTGTGCGGTAAGTATGGCGCAGGCGCAAGAAGCAACGTCGCAATTAGTTTCTAGCCAACCGGAAATTATTTCCTTACAAGGGAATGTTTTAACGGAAGTTTGGGCGGATATGAAAAAGGTAGCAGATCGCCTTGGAATCGACTCCCAACAGGCGTTGGCGGATTTACAAGCCCGAGTTGATGCTTGTACTCGCGTTACAGATGAAATTTCAACAGAAAATCGCCCCCGAGTGGCTTCTATTGAGTGGATTGATCCGTTGATGTCGGGAGGAAATTGGATTCCTGAGTTGATTAAATTAGCTGGTGGGGAGCCGGTGTTGGATGAAACGGGAGCGCGATCGCGCTATCTGCAATGGCAAGATTTAATTAATACTGATCCTGATTATATTATTATTACCCCTTGTGGCTTTGATTTGGAACGCACTCGCCAAGAAGCAGAAACATTAGCTACTAACTCGGATTGGCAAAACTTAAAAGCGGTCAAAAATAATCAGGTTTATATTACTGATGGCAATGCCTATTTTAATCGTCCTGGCCCCCGCTTGGTCGATTCTTTGGAGATATTAGCAGAAATTCTCTATCCTCAACAGTTTTCCTATGGTTATGAAGGGAAGGCTTGGGAACGTCAAATGAGTGCGATTTCTACGGCTTCTGCTTAAAATGGTGATGCTGTCTTTGATTAAAGAAAAGGTTTGCAGTATCAGCGGTTTGTCATTGAACCTCAGCAAAAACAAGGGGAGTATATTCAACTAACGGAAGCTCAGAATCATTATTTACGGCGCGTGTTACGCTTATCAAAGCGCGATCGCGCTATTGCTCTAACGGGAACGGGCAGTGCTTGGATTGTCGAATTAACCCCTGATCAAGCCAAAATTGTTGCTCCCATTGCAATGAACACTGAGCTTCCTGTAAATGTCACGCTTTTAGTGTCATTGCCAAAACAAGGGTTTGATGAGATTATCCGTTGCTGTACTGAACTTGGTGTTACGACCATTGTTCCTGTTTTGAGTGAACGAACGGTTATTAATCCCAGTACGAATAAATTAACCCGTTGGCGACGGATTGTTGCCGAAGCCTCAGAACAATCAGAACGCGCGATCGTCCCTAGCATAGAATCCCCGATTTCTTTGACTCAAACCCTAAGCGACTATTCTGGCTATCAGGGGTATTTTTGCACCGCCCGCCATGATGTTCCTGTACTCAGTGAAATGTTACCCTCTCAACTCACTATTAACCAACCTTTAGTGATTGCCACAGGTTGTGAAGGGGGATGGACAGACTCAGAAATATTACAAGCCCAGGAAGCCCAATTTCAGCTTGTCTCTCTAGGGAAACGAATTTTACGGGCGGTTACCGCCCCCATTACCGCGTTGAGTTTAGTGGCGGCTTTTTCCGAAAGTAAGGATATTGGTTATTAGTTATT
>CAZTXK010000408.1:0-1965 GCA_964617275.1 uncultured Dactylococcopsis sp.
ATGACACATAACACAACAAAGACATTCTATGGAACATTTTCCAGAATATTTGAACGCAAGTGCGACAGTCCCCATCCTCACTAAAGCTCCGGTCAGCGTAGCGGAGTGGGGAAGGATAGCATAGAAATTAGAGGGTTCGATACCCGATAATTTCTCAATACTATGCAGTTGGTTGATTTTGGTTTTTAATGTAATCCTTTAATTTTTCAATCGGCGCACCTCCTGATGACGCTACATAATAAGACTTTGACCAAAAAGATACCCCTTCTTTATAAGTCTTTTTTACCTGTTCTGGAAAATCCTTTTTCATTGCTCTTGCTGTAGAAGATTTGAGAGAACCCGCTACAGCAGAAATGGAGTTTTTGGGGTGGAAATCGACTAAAAGATGTACATGATCAGGTTCTCCAGACATCTCTATAAGATTACAATCCATTTTCCGACAGACTTGCCAACTCATCTCTCTTAACCGTTCTAGCATTGGTGCTGTTATCACCTTTCGTCTATAGTGAGTGACAAAGACAAAGTGCAACCGCACACTAAAAACACTATGAGAACTTTTCCTTGCTTGCATCACATTTAGATATACTTGTGTTACTATAAAGATATCTTAGTTCAAAAAGACTGGTAATGGTAACAACACGCCGAGTAACCTTCAAACTTTACCCTAAAAAGTCCGCAGAGCAAAAACTCCATTATGCGAGAAAATGTCACTGTGACTTATACAATGCTGCGCTTTCTCACAGAAAAACGCAGTATCAACAGTTTGGAAACTCGGTAAATTACTTTGACCAACAAAATAGTCTTCCAGAATTTAAGGAGGGATTACCAGAATACAAAGAGTTGGGAAGTCATACTCTCCAAGCCACCTTAAAAAGAGTCGATTTTGCTTACCAGCGTTTCTTCAAAGGCTTAGGAAAATCTCCTCGGTTTAAGAAACGAAGGAATTATCGTGGTTGGACTTATCCCGACAAAGCAGGTTGGAAAGTTCAGTCTCATGGTAAAAACGGATATCTTGAGCTTAAAGACTTAGGCTTAAAAATTCGGATGCGAGGTCAAGCTAGAACTTGGGGCAATCCCAACACTTGTACCATCTTTTTTGATGGGAAAGACTGGTACGCTTCCATAACAGTGAGCTGTGAACCAACTAGAGAAACTGGAAAAGGTGCAATTGGTTTAGACTTTGGATGTAAAGTAGCGGTGGCTACCTCTGAAGGTAAGTTCATCGAAGCCCCTAAATTCCAAGCCAAAGCTCAAGAAAAAGTTAATCAACTTTCTAAGAACCTCAGACGAAAACGTCGTCCTGAGAAAAGAAAAGTTAAAGCCTCTCGTCGTTGGAAGAAACACCAAAAGCAAATTAGCAAGGTCAAACGGAAAGTTTCTCATCAGAGACATGATTGGTCTCATCAAGTAGCAGCACAAATCGTTAGCAGTAATAGCATGGTTGCTACAGAGAAACTTAATCTAACAGGGATGACTCGCAAGGTTAAAGGTAAGAGAAAGAAACAGAAAACAGGTCTAAACCGTAATTTGCTTGATGTTGCTATTGGGATGACCAAAGATAACATCAAGTATAAAGTAGAGGAAGCTGGCGGGATCTATACCGAGATTCCTACTCGAACGGTTAAACCGACCCAACGCTGTTCTAAGTGTTGGAAACTTACCAAAAAGACCTTAAGTGATAGAGTTCATAACTGCCAACATTGTGGTCATCAAGAAGACAGGGACGTTAACGCCGCTCAGGTTATGCTTGAGGCAGCGTTACGGGGTACGGGACGTGCCTCGTCAGACGGGGAGTCGCCTAGCTCTACTAATTGCGGAAGCATGAGGCAACTAGGGGCGAAAAAGCGGCAAGCCGCAAAGAACCGTCAGAAACCGCAATCTCCGCCGAAGGCGGATTGCGAGTAGTTCATCTATTGTAACTGATATAACGGGTAGCTTCCCCTAGTTGCCCAAGGCAATCGCCTT
>CAZTXK010000409.1:0-1963 GCA_964617275.1 uncultured Dactylococcopsis sp.
TTACTGATTACTGGTCACTGTTTTTTCAGTGCTACCTTCTTTGTCTTGGCGAGTGAGAAGATCAAAGGTATGCTTGCCAATGGTTTCTTTAATATCATCTTCTAACTCATGGAAAACATCGCGATTGAGCTTAAACACATAATTAGCTTCAGAAATAATCGCTTCTAATGTATCTTCATCAACCACAATTTCGTCTAAGGCTTGACGATATTTTTCCTTAAATTCTTTTTTCGCTTCAGGAGTCGGGATAGCATCAAATTCATGTAAACCGGTTCCTTGATCGGCGGGTAAATCCATTGCCGATCGCGCAATTTTTCTTAATCCTTGTCCCCCGGACAAATCTCCCATATAACGCACATAAGAATGAGCCACTAAACATTCAGGCTGATTCTGACTAACGGCTTTAATCCAATCAACATAAAGTTTTCCCGCAGGAGAAGGAGCAACTTTTTCCTGCCAGTTATTCCCCCAAAAATAGGCTAAGTCTGCTTCTAATTTTTCCTTCCGTTCTAATTCAGGAAAATAAATTTTGCCAACCACAGGATGCTCCCGATGACGATAAATTTCTGCTTCTAAGGTTGAGTAAACAAAATATAAATCCGCCATTAATTTCGCATAGGGTTTCTTCTCCATCACCCCTTTCAGAAAACATTTCATAAAGGCGGTGTTTTCAGAAGCAGTATGCGCTGTTTTTGTTCCTTCTCGCAGTTGTTGAGCCAAATCACTCATTATTTAACTCCTTGCCGTTAGCTGTGATATTCTTTTATAGTTATAAGGGTATTTAGCGACTATTGCCCAGTCGGATTGGCAATTCTTTACAAAGTTTGACAACCACTGTGTCTAACCCATAAAAATTGTCTATGATATCCATTGAACAAATATAGGGAGGAACTGAAATAATGTCAACTGGGGTATCTCAGCCAGAAGTCAAAACATCCATGAAGGAAACTTTACTCACGCCTCGGTTTTACACCACAGACTTTGATGCGATGGCGAACATGGATTTATCCAGTCAGCAAGCGGAATTAGAGGCGATGGTAGCGGAAATGCGGGCGGATTATAACTGCTATCATTTCGTGCGTACCGAAGAATTTGAGAAATCTTGGGAGCATATTGACGAAAAAACCCGAGAGGCGTTTCTAGAGTTTTTAGAACGCTCCTGCACCTCTGAATTTTCAGGATTTTTGCTGTTTAAGGAAATTTCTCGCAAATTACGGGGGCGCAATCAGTTATTAGCCGATATTTTTCACTACATGGCGCGAGACGAAGCCCGACACGCCGGGTTTTTGAATAAAGCCATGAAAGATTTTAATGTCACCCTTGATCTCGGCTATTTAACCAAACATCGCACTTATACTTTCTTTAAGCCAGAATGGGTGATTTATGCGGTGTATTTGTCAGAGAAAATCGGTTATTGGCGCTATATCACCATTTATCGCCACTTAGAACAACATCCTGAATATCAATTTTATCCGCTATTTCAGATGTTTGAAAGTTGGTGTCAGGATGAAAACCGACATGGAGATATTTTTAAAGCCCTGCTGCGATCGCAGAACAAATTATGGAAAACTTGGCGGGGAAGACTTTGGGCGCGTTTCTTCTTACTTGCTGTTTTCGCTACCCATACCCTCACGGTACATGAAAGAGCAGACTTTTACGAATCCTTAGGTTTAGACGCAAAAGAATTTGATCGCCATATTACGCGAAAAACCAATGAAACCGCAGCCCGTGCTTTTCCTGTTACCTTAAATGTCGATCATCCCGAATTTTTCCAGCGTTTAGAAGCCTGTTCCGAACGTAATAAAAAGTTACATGAAATTGAAAATAGTAATGCGCCGCGCTGGTGGAAAAAACTGAAGAAACTGCCGTTAATTACAGCCATTTTTGTCGATTTAGTGCGTCTGTATTTAATGAAGCCTGTTGATGCAGTCAGCGAGTGGGAAGCGGTTTATTAGTTTAATAT
>CAZTXK010000410.1:0-1959 GCA_964617275.1 uncultured Dactylococcopsis sp.
TTTCAAATGCCCTTAAAAGAGACTCAGCTAAAGGACGAATAACAGCTTTTGGATTATCCCCTTGTTTAATTCCTTTTAAGTTCGAGAGATTTTTGTCCCACCATTGATTAAAAATATCAGCAATTGCATTGGCATAACTGGTAAATTCAGGATGCTCAAAAACATATTTTTTGACCTCATCTGGAGAAACTTTAATTTGTAAGTATCCCGAACGTAGCGGTTCAAATAACTCTTGTTTCAGACTCGGATAAATTTCCCAATAATCGGCTAACGCTTCAACATCCGCTTTCGGAATTCCCCCCTTCCAATGGGCTTCTATATCTTGGATATCTTCTGCTTCTTGAGTGTCAATATAGCGGGGAAGATTCAGATTGTAGTCATTTTTCGCTATTTCCGTAATAGGAACTAATCGAGAGTATTGGGGAATCACTAACTCTTGATTAAAGACATCAACAATTTTGCGAATATCTTGTTCTCGGAGACGGTTTTTATTCCCATCTTTTATATATCCCCGACTGGCATCGAGCATGAAAACGCGATCGCGCTGACTGGCATTTTCTTTGTCTAAAACAATGATACAAGCAGGGATACCCGTCCCATAAAATAAATTCGGGGGTAAGCCAATAATTCCTTTAATCACCCCTTGTTGAATCAGTTTTTGACGAATACTTGCCTCAGCATGACCGCGAAATAAAACCCCATGCGGTAGAATAATCCCCCCTTTACCTTGACTATTCAAAGAACGAAGCAGATGTAATAAAAACGCATAATCGCCATTTTTCGCTGGGGGAATGTCATACCCGTCAAACCGCTTAAACGGATCTTCACTGGGATTAAAGCCATTCTGCCATGATTTAGCAGAAAACGGAGGATTGGCAACTGCAAAATTAAACCGTTTCAAATCCCCCGCTTCATCTTTCCAGTGGGGATCGGCTAACGTATTCCCCTGAATAATCTCCGCATCAGGATGCCCATGCAGAATCATGTTCATTTTTGCTAAAGCACGGGTGGCGTTATCCATTTCTTGCCCGTAAATGGTTAAGCCAAATTCTGATTGATCCACCGCCCGTAATAACAAAGAACCACTGCCACAGGTAGGATCATAAATGGTCTCATCTTGACTTTCAGCATTTTCAATATCCAGCACTTGCGCGATGACACGGGAAACCTCGGCGGGGGTATAAAATTGCCCTTTACTCTTCCCCGACTGGGTGGCGAAGTTCCGCATTAGATACTCATAGGCATCCCCTAATAAATCATCATCTTCTACTTGATTTCTGCCAAAACTGAGAGATGGATCCTCAAAAATCGCTACCAAATTCGATAGCTTCTCTTGCATTTCCTTCCCTTTACCGAGTTTATTTTCATCATTGAAGTCAGCAACATCAATAATGCCCTTTAACTCATTCTCCTCGGCTAATTTACTAATAACCTGATTAATTTGATCCCCAATTTCCGAATTATGCTTAAGGGCAACAATATCCTGAAAACTCCCGCCCTCTGGAACAATGACATCAGCATCATCTTCATCTAATCCAGCATATTTATCGGAAACATACTTAACAAATAATAAAACGAGAACATAATCCTTATACTGAGAGGCATCCATCCCCCCACGTAGTTCATCGCAACTTTGCCATAACTTGCTATAGAGTTCGCTCTTTTTAATGGGCATTAGGAATAATAATTGAGAATACGACTAATTAACTTTCTTTTCCAACTGCGCTAACCGTTGTTCCAACTTCGCCACTTTTGTCGCTAAAGGAACCTCACTTGTCATCTCCAAATAATCAGAAAGGGCAGCCACAACTAATTCCGTTTTCGAGACTTTCGTATCACTGGCATATTGTTCCAGAACTTGATATAAATCATGGGGAAGACGAATGGTTAAAGGTTTACTCGGCATTGTAATGACAATAGCAGTGCTGTCTTACAGTTTTTCTCATCTTACCTTAAAAC
>CAZTXK010000411.1:0-1931 GCA_964617275.1 uncultured Dactylococcopsis sp.
AGTGAGGAGGAAACAACAATCTCTAAGCAAACCATCCAAAAACTAATTATCCCCCGTGACTACGTGACATTGATGCAAGAATACCGACAGCGCATTGCCAACTTTCAGCAAGTGGAATCTGATTTTTTAGCCATTCTCAATCAAATCGACAATGCCGTTTATGAGATGTTTGGCTTAACCGAGGAGGAAAAAGCCCACATTGAACAGCGACTCTCCAATTTTCCCCTCAATCAACTACAACCTCGCTATCCTTGGGATAATGTAAGGGCAAGACCGATCAAAGCCTACACTGAAGATCGATTTAAGTAATGATTTTTACTCCCTACTGACCAACGGTCGGTAGATTCGCCCTTAAAATAGAAATAAGTCCAACAATTCCAGCAAAAAGCCATGTTAACCTCCACTGATTTTAGCGGTTTATTCAATCAACGGTTTTTCAATAACTTCTTTCCGATTCCAGCCAGTAGCCCTCTCATTTTAGGCTTAAAAACGCCCAACTTTGAATTACCCGATATTACCAACGATCAACAGATTAAATTAAACGACTATCGAGAGGAAAAACCTGTTATCCTTGCCTTTACCCGCATCTTTACCGAAAAACAATATTGTCCCCTTTGTTATCCTCATATCGTCGAATTAAACAAACGCTATGAAGAATTTACCGAAAAAGGGATCGAACTTTTAATGATTACTAGCACCGATATTGCCCAAACTAAACAAGTTGTAAATGACTTAGGAATCAAATTTCCGTTATTAAGTAATCCCACTTGTAGCGTCTTTAGAAAATATGGCGTAGGTCAGGCTTTAGGTGCGCCCTTACCTGCACAATTTGTGTTAGATAAAGAAGGAATTTTACGCTATAAACATCTCTTTTCTTTCCTTTCTCCCAATGCCAGCGTTGAAACTTTATTATCTGCTTTATCACAACAGAAACAAGAAATTTTTACTTAACCCATTCCTTCCATGCGTTCTGCTTTATTACTGGTTAACCATCATTCTCGCCAAGGGCAACGTAACTATCCCATCATTCAATCTCACTTAAAAAATTTGGGATTTAATTTAATCACAAGAGATAGCAAGCATCCTCTAGAAATTTCTCAGCTTATTCTAGATCATCAGCAAGATGTTGATTTAGTGATTATTGGCGGCGGCGATGGCACACTCAATGCAGCAATTAGTGGGATGGTTCAAACACAACTCCCTTTAGGTATTATTCCTTTAGGAACTGCTAATGATTTAGCCCGTACCCTAAAAATTCCTGCCAACTTAAAAACTGCCTGTGAAATTATTGCCAGAGGAAAACAGCAACATATTGATTTAGGAAAAGTTAATGAGCAATACTTTTTTAATGTTGCCAGTTTAGGCTTAAGTGTTGATATTACAAATAAACTTACTACCGCAGCCAAAAAACGTTGGGGGGTTTTTGCCTATGCGACAGCTGCTTTTAAAGTGTTATTAAAATCTCGTCCTTTTTCCGCAAAAATTTCTCATCAGGGCGAGACAATTAAAGTTAAAACCGTTCAAATCGCGATCGGAAATGGTCGTCACTATGGGGGTGGAATGACCATTGTTCATGATGCAGCGATTCATGATCAACGATTAGATTTATACAGTTTAGAAATTAGACATTGGTGGGAAATGATTAAATTAGTTCCCAGTTTATGGCTAGGTCATTATCCGAAAAAAAATGTCCGCTTATTAGAAGGCAAAGAGTTCTTTATTGAAACGAAAAAGCCTCGTTCCATCAACACGGATGGGGAAATTACTGGCAAAACGCCAGCTAAATTTGAAGTAATTCCGCAAGCGTTAACCGTTATGATCCCCTAGAAGACTCTTTATAGCCTTGCGTTCCGCTTTCCAAATAACAAATAAAAGAATCGGAGCGGCGGGATTTGAACCCACGACCCCCACTACCCCAAAGTGGTGCGCTA
>CAZTXK010000412.1:0-1927 GCA_964617275.1 uncultured Dactylococcopsis sp.
CAAAACGCGATCGCGATCGGAGATAATTTTAATGATCTCGAAATGCTAAACTATGTCCATTGGGGAATCGCCATGGGAGACGCACCGCCCGAGGTTAAAGCCCAAGCAGACTGGGTTGCGCCCAGTGTAGAGGAAGATGGGGTGGTAGCGGCGTTAGAAAAGTTTATCCTTTAAGGTTAGGATTTACGCATTGACAAAATGGTAGGATAAGGTATCTCATTACTTAAGCTTAGGTCTAGGATCATTATCGCTGATGATTTAATTGCTGATCTCATTTTCTGAAACTTCCTGTAAAACTCTTTTGTATAAGGAAGAAGCAATCCAAAATCCTGCTTCCTTGATTAAGGAATCCAGCAACGGTTTCACTGCCGAGATCATTCCTTGATTCTTGGCTTCGATTAAAATTCCTAAAATTCCTGTATATCGAAGATTCCATTCTTCAGCTATTTTCCGCGCACGACGTTCATCAATTAAAATCAGTTCTGCTTTGAGTTCAATTGCTAGCGTGATCGCTTCTGATTCTCCAATATCGAGTTCTTGTTCTAAACGTTTCAGTAAACTATCGTTAGAAACCGAACGAACTTTAATCCAATTAAAACTTTGTGCCTCATTAGCGCCTGCTACCCAAAAATTGGGAAGCGTTAATTCGTCATAGACAGCTTGAGGAATAACAATACTTCCGTAGAGTTTTTGTAATAAATCAAGTTGATAAATTTTTGCTAAATTATTAATCACAGAAGTATCACTAATAATAATCAAATTCGTCCGATTTCCCGAAGATTTTCTAAGTCCTTTTCAAAATCAGATACATCGTAATGAACAGGAATTTTACGACTCGCCAGTAAGTGTTGAAAGGTCATTCGATCAACCCCTGAAAAACGGCTAGCTTGGGCTAAAGTAAGTTTTTCTTGAGCAAAAAGCATAATTGCAATTTCCTGTTTCATTTCACTATCACTTAGCCCAGTTGTTGCTATAATTTCATCAGGAACGATAACACTCATTATTCTTCTCTTCAGTTTTTACTCTTCAATTGTTATCCGTGACTATATTTTGGAGAACCTTACTCAATTTTGCTTAACCACTGCATAATTATAGCAATCAGCAACGATTCATGAGAAATTTTTGTTGCCTCTTGCCTATTGCCTTAAACCAGAATTGCTGTCTCACAACTGATTCCTGACTGCTATAGCTAAACTGTCAAGGCATAACTCCTAAACATTTTCCATGGCTTCCACCGACTTGGGAACAGCCGCGCTAAGGACTTCATTTCCCTCTGTGGTGACCAATACATCATCTTCAATTCTCACGCCAATGCCATGCCAACGTTCTGGCAGTTCCGGCTGTCCTTCCGCAGGTTTAGCATGACCAGACAGATAAAGCCCCGGTTCAACGGTTAAGATATTTCCAGGTTGCAAAGTTTGCCAATGCTCTTCTCCTATTTTATAACCGCCCACATCATGGACATCTAGCCCTAACCAATGTCCTGTTTTGTGCATATAATAAGGCTTATATTTTTCTTCTTTGATAATTTCCTCAATATCCCCCTGTAAAATACCGAGATCCATTAATCCTTCTACTAACACACGCACTGCTGTGTCATGGAATTGATTATAAGTATTACCAGGTTGGATTTGTTCAATGGCTTTAGTTTGCGCCTCTAAAACAATTTCGTAAATCGTCTTTTGTTCGGGAGTAAATTTGCCACTGACGGGAAAAGTGCGAGTAATATCAGAATTATAATATTGATAACAACAACCCGCATCAATTAAGAGTAAATCATTCTCTTGCAGTTGTTTTTTATTCTCAATATAGTGAAGAATGCAAGCATTTTCCCCCGAAGCCACAATACTAGGATAAGCAGGAGACATTGCTCCATGTTTGGTGAAAATATATTCAATTTCGGCTTGCACTTCGTATTCATAGCGAC
>CAZTXK010000413.1:0-1920 GCA_964617275.1 uncultured Dactylococcopsis sp.
GCGATCGCGATACCATAACCGTCTTGTTCTCCAGTTAACTCGTTCCAGTAAATCGTCTCCTGTTTTTCTGGTATGGGTTCATAATTGGGACCAAAATAATCTAAAGTTAGAGCTAATGGATAATTAGGAGTATCTGCTAAATTGGCATTCCGACCGATGGTGATTGGTAATGGTTGGTAGTCTTCTCCTAATTGCTCAACTAATTTGCTGAGTTCTTCAATGTAGAGAATTTCATTTTGAGTATAAACATCGCGACTCGTTTCTTGTTTCTCAATTGTTTGTTCTTGCAGGCTATCTTGTTTCATCTGTCGCGCTCGAACTAGACTTTGGATGAAATTGATATAGCCAGGGAGAATTTCATCATCAAAGAGGGTATCCCCATAAATTGATGCTTCTAATTCATCAACATCAGAAATAGTCGGAACGGTTGAACTTTCAGAGGCTAACTGTCCAACTAACTTTTTATTCAAGTTGTCTAACCGACTGGCTTGTCGAAGCAGTTGACTTTCACTATTAGCGTAAAAAATATAAATGTTTTCTGCTTGATGTTGTTTGGGTCGATCAATCCGACCGATGCGCTGTTCTAACACCATCGGATTCCAAGGGAGATCGATATTAATTAAATAATCAGCATCTTGTAAGTTCTGCCCCACTGATAACGTTTCCGATCCCACCAGTACATTAATTTCTTCCTGTTCTCTTGGATATTCTTCAGTTGTTTTACAAGTAGCTGCTGGAGCAAACAAACGGAAGAGTTGTTGGCGTTTGATGCCAGTTCGTTGATTTCTACTTTTTAGAACATTATTTTGACTAACTTTAATGGGTGAATCGCTTTCATTGGGATAATACAATTTTTTGGATGAGCCAATCGCCATGCCTATTCCTTGTGACGCGATCGCGCTATCTTCTGCCATATAACGATAGTAGTCGATGACAGTATCGGAAAAGCTGGAAATCAATAAGACTTTATGACCTTTACGAATAATTTCTTTAACTTGTTGGGTAACTTCTTCACGCTTATGATCAGTAACAAATTCGTTAGCAAGCAACTGGCGAATGTTTTCTAAACGTTCCAAATCGGTCTGGCAATGATCAAGAATGAGGTAATAAATTTCACTGGCACGTTGCGGATCATCTCGGAGGGCTTCAATCCCCTGTTCGATTGAAGTAAGTAATTGCTGGCGTTTTTGATTTTTGTCCTCTTCTGATTCTTCTTCCTCCTCCTCATCTTCTTCTGCTTCCCAATCATTTAAGTTAAACAAATTAGCCTGTTCTAGTTGTTCTTCAAATTCATAGTGAATCAGTAAAAATTGTCTTAACCCTTCGGCATCAGGATTGACTTGTTCTAATCGGTGTTTAACTTGTTCAATGCGGCGACTAAAGTTTTTTATTGTTTGTCTTAGGGCATACATACTGGATTCAGCCCGTTGCAAAAACATTCGCCGTTGGTTTCTCAAGAGGGAGCGTTTTTCTACATCTTTGCTGAGATAACGAACCGGATCGGCAAAAGGAATATAGAGATTATCTTCAAATTGAGTAAAAATTTGTTCTAAAGCATCTTCAGTACCAGATTCAAAAACAACTGGAAGCCACTGAGCAACCCGTTTAGCGTAAAGGTTAAGATCGGGTGTCGCCTCTATCAGCATTTTACGGGTTCGTTGCAAAAATAGTTCCCGATAAGTTTGTCGAAAAAGTGAAGTGTCATCGGTAAAGTTTTCTACTCCTACTTCTCGGTTTTGAAACCAGTTTGCAACTTCTGGGGGAAATCCTAAATCTTTAAATCCTTCAGGACGGGTAAGAAAAGGAGAAAGGATATTATAAATGTCTTCACGGCGATTATTCCAAGGAGTAGCAGTGAGGAGTAAGTAATGTCGTTGTCTTCCCTGTTCGCGATCGCGCTCCTTAATGTTTAAACAAGTT
>CAZTXK010000414.1:0-1915 GCA_964617275.1 uncultured Dactylococcopsis sp.
CACGGTTCTTAGGGGAGGGGATGGAGGTGACTCCTGAACCTTACCCGCCAAAGACCCAACTATTGAAACGTTCAACAAATTTAATAGTAAACACACGAGGACGTGCTTTTCTGAGGGGCTGTCGTCTGGGGTTTCCCCAGACGTTTATACGCCCCGTCTCCCGTTAACCTAACGGTATAACGGGGAGTCTCCAGCACGAAGAAAAGATGAAAACTAGCCTCGCTTACCCGTTAAGTAAGCCTCAGTGAGAGGATGTTGGGGAGAATGAAAAACGCGATCGCGCTCCCCAAATTCAATCAATTTTCCTGTTCCCTCCTGCACCCAAAATAATCCCACATGATCCGCAATTCGCTGCGCCTGGGCTAAATTATGAGTCACCACCACTAAAGTATAATCCCCTTTTAACTGAGTAATTAAATCTTCCACGACTTCACTCGCAAACGGATCTAAGGCGCTACAGGGTTCATCCATTAGTAGCACTTCTGGCTTTAAGGCTAACGCCCGGGCTAAACATAACCGTTGTTGTTGCCCTCCTGATAAAGACATGGCAGGAGTTTGAAGGCGATCTTTCACTTCTTCCCATAAGCCTACTTGTTGCAGGGTTGTCTCTACGATTTCATCTAGTTGAGCGCGATCGCGCACCCCATGTTCTCGCAAGGGAAAGGTTAAATTTCGCATAATCGAGAGGGGAAAAGGCGTAGGTTTCTGGAATAACATTCCCACCCGACGGCGTAATTCTAGCGGTTCAAAGGTTTTAATATTTGCTTGATTTAAATAAATGTTTCCCTGTAAAACTGTCTTCGGAATTAACTCATGTAAGCGATTTAAGCAATTAAGAAAACTACTTTTTCCACACCCAGAGGGGCCAATTAGGGCGGTAATTTCTCCCGAATTAATGGTTAAGTTAACATCTTTGAATGCGCTTTCATTAGCATAACTTAAAGTTAGATTTTGGGTTAATAATTGAGGTGGTTTTCTCATCATTGGTTATTCTTATTTTACTCACGTTGATAAATTTCAAGATTCTAAAATTTTTTTTACTTCTACCTCTAAAGTTGGTAAAGACTGTGTAATGGCAATCCAAACTTGTTCTAAATCAATTCCACCTAAATAATCATGAACTAAAATATTTCTAAATCCTGACAAAGCTCGCCAGTCAACTTGTGATGCTTCAACTTTTAATTCATTAGATAGTCTTTGCGTTGATTCAGCCATTGTTTGCAACCTTCGTAACACAGCATCCTGAACTAATTCATTATTCATAAAATTATCTTTATCATTATTGGTATAATCTTTAATACGCTCAATACAATCTAAGATATGTAGCAAATAAATATTATCTTGCTGTTGATTCATAAAGGTTTAGCTTCATTTAATATTTGCTCTTTAATTAAAGGACTTAATCCTTTTTCCGTTACAATATCAACTTTACAATTTAATAAATCTTGCCAATCCATCAATAATCCTCCAGGAAACCAAGAACTAATATTTTGGGGATCATAATCAATTAAGAAATCAATATCACTATTTGCTGTCTCTTCATTTTTAACCACGGAACCAAATATCCGAACATTAAATGCGCCATGTTTAGCGGCGATTTGCAAAATTTCATTCCGTTTTTCTTCTAATTTCTCTCTTAATAACATCACTTTTCCTTAAATAAACGACTCAATTAAGAACGATGAAATCTCATGGCTAAACTAAAAACCCCAACATTAATAACAATTAAAAGGATTACTAAAACTAAAGCAGTGGCATACGCTTTTCCTTCTCCTCCCGGAACATTCATCGCCAGATCATAGATATGAATCGAAAGAGATCGCCCCGAGTCCATTATAGAATGAGGCATTCGGGTAACATAACCACTGGTAAACATTAACGCTGCGGTTTCCGCGATCGCGCGACCAATTCCTAA
>CAZTXK010000415.1:0-1900 GCA_964617275.1 uncultured Dactylococcopsis sp.
AAAAGAGGTAACCGATCGCGATCAAGCAGAGGCGTTGAAAAAAAGTAAGTTATTTGCCTGTGATCGACCCCAATTACAGGAAGATGAATATCATGTGTCTGATTTAATTAATTTAAAGGTGATTGATAAACAGACTGGAAAGCTAATGGGAACAGTCGTTGATATTTATAGGGCGGGGAATGATTTATTAGTGGTGCAGCTAGATCAACAGTTTGCTGAGGAAATGGGTTCCAAGCATAAGGTGTTAATTCCCTTTGTCAAAGCCCTTGTGCCGATTGTTGACATCAAGCAAGAACAATTAGAAGTGACGCTTCCTTCCGGATTACTGGAGGCGTGTTGAGTTTTTAGAAATGGTATATGATTATAGAGTAAATATTAAGATAAAATAAACTTACAATTGATTTGATCAGGTTTCTCCATAATTACCATGGCAAAATTAAACACTCTCTCACCTGCAACTCTGAGTTTAATTGCAGATCACTTTAAGGTTTTATCAGAAGTCAGTCGTCTTCAGATTCTCAACTGTTTACGAGAACAACCCATGAATGGTAAACAACTTACAGAAGCCACTGGCTTAGGACAAGCAAATTTATCGAAACACTTAAAGGTTTTAACTCAAGCCGGGATTTTAGAACGAGAACAAAAAGGAGTCAGTGCTTACTATCGGATTAAAGACCCTCTCATCTTTGATATTTGTGAACTTGTTTGTGGTCAAATCAGTAATGAATTTCAACAGCGAGCGGAATCTTTTAATGATCTGCTAACAGCTGAACAAGATTAAATTTACTGGGAAGGGAGATTAAACAGGAGTCAAAAGGAGTCGCTTGCGCGATCGCCAAAATCAGAGATAACATGACCGCCGTCAGCGGTAGTCCTGCATAGTAATGATCAGTTTTGTAAGCTGGCGTTGTAGTAATGAATAAAGTCCCAGATGGCTCCCAGATGATTCTGGAATTTTTTAGAAAAAGAAAGACTCTTTCTCACTAATCTCCCAACTCGTTGTCTAAGCGTATTATTAAATTTCTCTATATGATTAGTTTGACCAGTTTCTTTACCAATGGCTCGATGTCTTTTGGCAGGTAAAATTCCTTGATAGGCTTCCCAGAAATCTGTATAACAGGTTGCACATTGACGATAAACTGGTGGCAAAGAGTCCCATAATCTTCTAGCGGCGACGCGATCGCGATTGCGCCGAAGGCGCACCGAATCAAAGATTCGATCGCCAACATGGACTCCAACAATCTCTTTAGTTAAACTGTCTATGGCTAGCCAAATCCATACTTTATTCCTCTTAGAACCAACAAATGACCACATTTCATCAATTTCAAGAATTAACCTTCCTCTTTTTGTCTTGAGTGCTCGATCATTCGGAGGAAACCTCCGAATTAAGCACTCGCTTTTTGAGTAATTTTAGCTTCTTTAGGAGTCAGATAATATTTTTGATTAACATAGTCTTGCAACCAACGTTCTGAAACTTCAGCGACGCGCGCGATCGTTGCTAGAGATAGACGCTCTTTTAGTAGTTTATCAATGAGTTGGTGTGTTTATGCAAGAAATTGGCTGACGCGAAGGATTATTGACAAATTGACGACCACAATTTTGACATCAGAAACGTTGTTTGCCATAGTGAGTTCGTCCATTTTTGATAAAGTTAGTTGAATGACAGTTAGGGCAATCCATACTTGATTATCTATTACCATTCAGTACACATTATTCTAGTTTACCATTACTATGCAGAACCACCACTGTTGATTTGCCACAATTTTGAAGTTCGATCACTGGGATCAAAACTAGACAATAACGAGTGGATATTAGAACACGCTGAAAAAACCTAGTATTCCAATTATTCCTGACGCTTTAAGGATAAAGCCTTTTGAAGTTGGATTAACTCATCGCGATG
>CAZTXK010000416.1:0-1888 GCA_964617275.1 uncultured Dactylococcopsis sp.
CTGATATGTTGCCCCAAAAGATTGGGCGCAGTCTTCAATTACTTTTAAGTTATAGGTTTTAGCAATTGCTAATATTTTTGCCATGGAGGCGGGATTGCCATATAAATGAACGGGTAAAATGGCTTTTGTCTGCGGCGTTATTTTCTCAATAATTTTGTTGGGATCAATGTTGTAGCTATCTAATTCCACATCGACAAAAACGGGAGTTGCCCCAACCATACTAATGGATTCCGCCGTAGCAAAAAAACTAAAAGGAGTGGTAATAACTTCATCCCCTTTGCCAATCCCTAAGCTGCGTAAGCCAATAATTAAGGCATCGGTTCCTGAATTAACGCCGATCGCGTGTTTAACGCCTAAATACTCGGCGACAGCTTGTTCAAAATTAGCAACTTCTTCCCCTAAAATAAATCGACCAGAATCTAAAACTCGTTGAATCGCAGCTTGAATTTCTCCTTGAATCGCTTGATATTGGGGCTTTAAATCTAAAATCGGAATTTTAATGTCACTCATTGAATTTTTGCTTAACGATTTATTTGGAATTTATTAGTTTTGTGCTAACAGTTTTCGGATATTCGGAGAACGAAATCCGAGGATGATATCTTCAGGAGAAACGCCACGCTTAATGAGTTCTTGATCAATATAGATTTCAGTGCTATTGTGCTGAAGCCAAACTTGACCCTCAATTAGATCAAGATGGATGGCACAGCCATAAATGCGATAGTCATTACGCCATTCATTATGCAACACAAGGTAGTGATCTCGCTCATAATCAAAAACAAGTTGACTATTGGGATCTTCCTCCGCAAATTCTTCAAGATATTGGCAAATAATTTGTCGATACTGGCTTATTCGATCCATTGGGTAATCACCTCTTCGTTGGGCTGATATAGAATTAATGGGACATGATACCGTTTTATCACTGTATTGGCTGGTTCAAATCGGAAAAATAGTTGATAAGCATCGGTGGGAATGGCAAGATATAGAATGCGATCAGGCTCATCAGAAACTTCTAGTGCAATGCGATAATTCAAAAATTGCCCAAGGGCAGTATGAAAATCAGAAATTGTCGAAGTACCGAGAAAACTTTTTACCTCTACGGCTATTTTACGACCTTCTTTTTCCGCGGCAATTGTCTCGGTAGCGGCAAGATCAATATAAATGTCAGCGACACCATAGCGCAAGGGATAGGGATCATGAGTAATTTTCCAACCGTCTTTTTGGAGTGCTTTTTTAACTACATTATGAAATAAGTCTTTCGCCATATAAATTGATGCAGTTAGAACCCTATTTTAAGTATTATCCTGATTGATTTGCTTAGACAACTTGGTAAATAAGAGGTCGATATCGCGGTAAAGGAATCGGTTTTCCTTCAGCTTTTGCCGTTTCTAGCCAAAGTTTTTTAGCCTGTTGCAACTCTAATAAAGCCTCTTCAGGAGTTTCTCCAAAAGCAGAACAAGCATTTAAGTCTGGAATATCAGCAATATATCCTGCATCTTCTTCAGAATAAAATATGTTAATATGATAATCCTGCATTTACGATTCCTCCAACTTAAGATTGTATTTTTCTACTAATTTTAGAAATTGCCTAGCTTTAAAGCATTTTTTGATTCCCTTGCAATGTCAAGCTATGACACTGATTTCACCTCCGTTTCTGATAACTTTTGATATTTATCACCAATAGAGTCAATCGCATAACCATTAGCATTAAACTCCAAAACATCCCCATAAGCGCTCATCCAGCCTGTAATTTTAGCAGGAACCCCTGTCACCATGGCGTAAGCGGGAACATCTTTTGTCACCACTGCACCGGCAGCGATAAAGGCATATTTATGAAGGGTTACCCCACAAACAATCGTGGCATTTGCCCCAATACTTGCCCCGCGTTTTA
>CAZTXK010000417.1:0-1877 GCA_964617275.1 uncultured Dactylococcopsis sp.
GAGGCAACTGCGCCGAACACTTTCAAATGAATTATCATAACTCTTTTTTGATTGCCGACCGAAAAGAAGCCTGGGTTTTAGAAACGGCCGGTTACTATTGGGTTGCCGAGCAAGTTACTAGCGGAACAAGGTCGATTTCTAATCACCTTAGCATCAGGAATGCTGGTACGATTCGCCACCCTGAAGTTGTTGAATTTGCAATTAATCAGGGATGGTGTCAGAGTGAAGAAGACTTTGATTTTGCCCAAATCTTTAGCAGTAGCCTTGTCAGTGATGTGCCCTCTCCTCATTCTCGGGAAGGTCGAGTCAGGCAACTCTGTCAATTGAATCGAGGCAAGTTTTCTGTCGAAACAGCCCAATCAATTTTAAGTGATCATGACGGTGGGGTTTGTATGCACGGAGCGTTTGTCACCGCTGGCAGTCAAATTTCTTCCTTATCGGAAAAAGGAGACCAGCATTGGTTTATCCAGGAGCCCCATCCCTGTCAACAGGATTACCAACCCGTCTCTTTTTCTCAACATAGGTCCCATGCTTCAAAGTTAAGGTAAAAAAATGGTAGAAGTGCGCGATCGATTATTAATTAAGCAGAAGCTACTGGAAGAAATTGAACAACTTAGAAACGAACAACCGACTCCGATCGGTGCCCCGATTACGGATTTAGAGATTCAGCCCGAATCTGTATCTGCGATCGCGGCAATCACGGAAGAATTAGAAGCGTTAAATCCCTTCCCACAACCTCTGTTGTCGGCTGGGAATTTACTCAATGGTGCTTGGTTACTGCAATACTCAACGGCCAGAGAAATTCGTTCTCTCAAACGTTTGCCTTTAGGATTCCAAGTGGGCAAAATCTATCAAACCATCGACATGGATGATGCGTCTTTTGAAAATCAAGCCTGGGTGCAACCTCGTTGGGGTGGGCTATCGGGTTATGTGAAGGTAACCGCCACATTTGAACCAGCTAAGGAGTCAGAAGACCAACTTTCCGACCAACGAATTAATGTCAATTTTCAACAGCGTTTTCTGGGAATTAAGCGAATTTTAGGAATCCAGACCAATTGGCTCGATCCAATGAGAATGGTAGAAGCAAAAAATCCCGTTGGTCGAATTCCCAGCCTCAAGATTACTTATATTGATGAGACGATGAGAATTGGTCGCGGTGGCGATGAGAGTTTATTTATTCTCACCAGAGAGTAATTTTAGTTCGAGCTGTTACCACCATGTCGTTACTGTAAAAATAGCCATCATTTCACCTTGCTATATCAATTCATTCCTAATCAAGTTAAAATTTTCACATGATCGTCAGAATGGAAAAATAATGTTAGGTTTGTACTGATAAAACCTATTAATGAGTGCGACTGATAATTAGCACAGAAGCGACTTGATATTATCCTTATATTTCCCTTTCATATTAGGCTTATAGAAAATTGTGGGGGTGTTAACATTTACCGCACGGATTAATAAATCTCCCCATGAAACGAATTGATGAAATTGATAATGAAATCAATGTGTTAATTAAATTATTACAAAATTGTACGAACGAAAATGATAAAACTAGAATACTTACCAATTTAGAAATCATCAATACCGAAAAAGCAAGAATAGAAGAGGTAACATCTTATCGTGGGATAAGTTAGTAGCAGTAATCAATCACCATCCGTTTATTGATCTTCTGATTTTTGATTAATTTAGCTCATGATTTCGTTTAACAATTTAGTAACCACAATAGTTAAACGATTTCTAAAACAAACAATGTGGTAAAATTGCACTAAACAGAGAAAGCGCAGCAATTAATAATGCCTCAATACAGGCTTACAGTCTAGAAGGAGTAAAAATACTCTCTCAAGGATTATCGAAATATATAATCCATAAGTTTACTA
>CAZTXK010000418.1:0-1863 GCA_964617275.1 uncultured Dactylococcopsis sp.
ATTGCCCAGAAATAATAGTAAAAGTCTATGACAGATCCAGTACGGACTGAAGAAAAAGCCCAAACTAATATCTTTACCCCTTTAATTGACCAATTTCGCCCTCAAAACTTCTTACCCAGCTTAAGTGCGGGGTTAGTTACCGGAATCATTGCCGTTATTCGAGCGATTTCCTACGCTGCCCTCATTTTTGTCGGGAGTCTTTCCGGTTATCTCCCTACTGGCGTGGGGATGGCTATTTTTAGCAACGTTGCCATCGGAATGGTGGTTGCTTTACTCGCTCCCTTTCCGGGAATCATTGCCACTCCTCTCGCTGCGCCAACTGCGGTTTTGGCAGCTCTAGCCAGCGCGATCGCGGCTCGGATGAATGATTCTTTCCCGCCTCAAGAAATTTTAGTAACAGTGGTAGCGGCAATGGTCATTAGTACCATCCTGGCGGGATTACTGCTATTAGTGCTAGGGCGATTGAAACTGGGCAATAATATTCAGTTAATTCCCCATACGGTAATTGGCGGATTTATGGGGGGAACAGGTTTGATCTTGCTTCAAGGCTCGCTTCAAGTCATGACCAATGTGGAAGTGAATTTGTCTGAGCTATCCACTTACCTGCAACCAGACATTTTACCGAAATGGGGAACAGGTGTCATTTGTGCCATCATTCTCTTGGTGATTTCCGAGCGTTACAAACATTTTCTTGTCATTCCAGGGACATTGCTTGTTTTTATCGCTACTTTTTACTTCGGATTTTTGGTAACCGATACCTCGTTTACGGAAGCCAAAGCGCAAGATTGGTTACTCAGTTTTTCCATTGATGGGGGGCAATTGTGGCAACCTTTAACCCCGACTTTGTTTGATGGGATTCATTGGTCAGTCATTGTCCAGAGTTGGGACGCGATCGCGTCAGTGATTTTCATTTGCCTGCTCGAATTGGTACTAACTAAAAACGGGATTGAATCATTTGTCAGACGCGATATCGATATAAATCGAACCTTAGAAGCCGTCGGATTAGGGAATCTCGTTGCAGGCTTGGGCAGTGGTATGGCAGGGAACCAAGCCCTTCCCAGCACCATTCTCGTTTCCAAAATGGGGGCGAGTCGTCGTCTAACAGGGATTATTTGTGCTTTAGTCAGCCTTGCCGTTCTTTTCTTAGGGCCCTCTTTTTTATCTTTTTTTCCTCGATCCGTCATCGGTGCTTTATCCTTTTATTTAGGTCTCTCCCTGGTCATTAAATGGGTTTACCAAACTTGGTTTCAACTGGATTTATCCGAGTATCTGATTATCATTGCTTCTCTCATTGTTATTTTCAGAGTCGGATTTCTCGAAGGAATTGCTGTGGGATTTGCTGCCCAAATCGTTCTCTTTTTGTATAATTATGGCCAAAAAGACCTCATTAAAGAAAAAGGGGAGGGTCAAGACCTCCCAACGGGCGTGACGCTTTCTACCTCTGACCGTCATTTCCTGGAAGAAAAAGCAAACCAAATTCAACTCTGGCAACTACAGGGATATATCTTCTTTGGGACAGCCAATCGCATCGTTGAGAAATTCCGCCAACTCGTGCAGGTCAATCAACAGCAACAACTTTCCTATTTAATTATTGAGGGTAGCCAACTGGAAGGACTCGATGCCTCTGGTGTGGTTAGCTTTGCTAAAATATTACGACTTGCTTATCAACAAAAAATTACCATCATTTATACGAATTTGAGTCCTTTAGTCAAACACAAACTTGATCGGGGTCAGGCACTAGAAAGCAATAATCCCTATTGCCAGCAGTTTCCGAATTTAGAGCAAGCCTTGGAATGGTGTCAAACTCAACTCTTAGAAGAGGTATCGCTTAAAAAGATAGCCTGATTATTCGTTATTTGTTAT
>CAZTXK010000419.1:0-1854 GCA_964617275.1 uncultured Dactylococcopsis sp.
ACCCTTCTGTTAAACTTAGAGACAATTCAGCAACAATTCTTATCCGAATAACCATTACAATGTCCTTAAGCCCAATGCGTGACCATCAATTCTCAGAATGCGATTATGCCATCTATGTGGAACAAACCGCACAGATATTAGAGATACCTCTCCCGGAAGAGTACCGCGAGGGAGTCGTGGAAAATATGGCTCAACTAAGCGCGATCGCGCAACAAGTAATGGAATTTCCCCTTCCCCCGAATACTGAAATTGCCCCCGTATTTAAGCCTTAAATATTGTTAGAATAAAGGACTAAAAAAACCAAATTATGTTTGCTGGAAAACGACCTACGAATCTAGGCGTAAGCGCGGGAAAACTCGCCCCCTGTCCCGAAACTCCCAACTGTGTCTGTAGCCAAAGCGAGGATGCTGAACACAAAATTGAGCCCCTTCCCTATGTTGATATTGAAGACATCAAAAAAGTCGTTAATAATATGGAAAGAACGACCATAGTGGAAGAAAATGAGAATTATCTTTACGCTGAATTTAAAAGCAAACTCATGGGCTTTGTCGATGATGTTGAGTTTCAGAAGGATGACATTAACCAAGTGGTTCATGTTCGTTCCGCCTCACGGTTAGGTAAATCCGATTTAGGCGTTAATCGCAAACGAGTGGAAGCCATTCGTCAATCCCTAGAAGCCATTGAAAAGTAAATTATAACTATGAATGTTTCTCCATAATTAATGATTAAACAGCCCACTTTTAGACAAAATAATTACCACTCAAGAACATTACCGCATCAATTTTTTTAATGGAGAGTACAGTTGTTAGTGACATATTTCCCCTCCTCAGTGCTGCAGAAACTGAAACCCTAGATTGGTTATTATCTGTTGCAATTGAGGAGGAATTTGCTGCTGAGGAAAAGATTCTCAGTGATCAATATTGGGGAAATGCCGTTTACTTTATTATTTCTGGTTGGGTGAAAGCAAGACGCTGGCATAATGAAACGCTTATCACCTCATCCATTCAAGGGCGAGGGGATTTTTTTGGGGAAAGTGCCGTTTTAGATGAACCCCCACGGGCAACAGAAATTGTTGCCTTAAGTGACACCAAAGTTATGAGTATTTCGGCACAACGTTTTATCCAAACCCTTTTCCAAGATCCCCAACTTCATCATAAACTTTTACAAATTACGGTTCGCCGTCTCAAACAGGCTGATATTCGTTTTCAATTACGTCATTATCCCTCTGTAGTGAAATTAGCTTCTACCTTAGTTTACTTAGCAGAAAATTATGGCAAACCAACAGAAGACGGAATGGAAATTTTACTCTTTCCTGAACAAGATATTGCTGATATTGCTGATCTCGACTTAGAAGAAACCGAAAAATATATGAGTAAATTTCAACATAAAGGTTGGTTGGAAATCAATAACGATGAACAAACTTTATCCATTACGAATCTTCGACAATTAAACCATTTAGTTGGAGGCAATATTTAAGCAGGTATCAGTAAAAAAACAAGCAATAGCCAATAACAAACTATGACTGAAGCAACTATTACCCGCAACTCCGTAACCGAAAAAACACAACCCCAATTATCCTACGAGGTTTCCTTACCTGAACCGCAAACTCATTTATATGAAGTCAAATTAAACGTTCAAAATTGGCAATCTAGCACCCTTGATATCCAATTTCCCGTTTGGACACCTGGTTCTTATTTAGTCCGAGAATATGCCCGCCATATTCAACAATTAACTGCTTATAATTCCGACAGCCAAAAGTCCCTTTCCCTACAAAAAGGAAGTAAAAATCACTGGCAAATCGAAACCAAAGATACCAAAAATATTACCATCGCCTATAAAGTTTATGCCAATGAA
>CAZTXK010000420.1:0-1821 GCA_964617275.1 uncultured Dactylococcopsis sp.
GCTTTTTCTTTCTCTTTTTCCTTCTCCTTTTTCGCTTGTCGTTTGGCTTCTGCTTTCGCTTTTTCCTCTGCTAGACGCACCGCTTCAGCTTCTTCTGCTTTTTTATCTAAATAATATTGATAGTCGCCATCATACACAACTAATTCTCCCTCGCTAATTTCGACAATTTTTGTAGCAACTTTGGAGATAAAATAGCGATCATGGGAGACAATGAGGGCTGAACCATCATAGTTTTGTAACGCCTCTTCAATGGTTTCTTTAGCAGGAATATCTAAATGGTTGGTTGGCTCATCTAAAATTAATAGGTTAACGGGCTGTAAGAGCATTTTTGCTAGAGCCAGTCTTGCTTTTTCGCCGCCACTGAGTTTAGAAACATTTTTCTTAACAGTATCGCCGCTAAAGAGGAATTTCCCGAGTAAGGCTCTAATTTCTTCATATTTCCAATCGGGAACAGCTTTCTGGATGGTTTCTTCAACCGTTAAGGAGAGATCAAGGGCTTCGGCTTGGTTTTGTTCAAAATAGCCAGGAATAACGTTATGCTCTCCTAATTTCACCAAACCTTCCGAGGGTTTTTCTAGCCCCATAATTAGCCGTAAAATGGTTGATTTTCCTGAACCATTGGGTCCTAAAAAGGCAACGCGATCGCCGCGTTCTACTAATAAGTTTGCGCCTAGAAATAAGAGATTATCGTCAAAACTATGGGTTAAGTTTTCAATTTTAACGACTTCTTGACCGCTACGGGGAGCAGTAGGAAATCGAAATTTCAGTGTCTTAACCCCTGAGTCTGGAGCTTCAATTTCTTCCATTTTTTCCAGTTGCTTTTCTCGGCTTTTAGCTTGGGTGCCACGAGTCGCACTGGCGCGAAATCGCTCGATAAATTGTTCTTGTTTTGCAATTTCTTTTTGTTGCCGTTCATAAGCACTCATTTGTGCTTGACGGTTAAATTCTTTTTGCTCCAAGTAACTGGAATAATTCCCTAAATAAGTCGTGGAAACACCGCGTTCAGTTTCTACAATTTGAGTGCATAAGCGGTCTAAAAATTCCCGATCATGAGAAACGATGACCATGGGAGTATTAAGACTTTTGAGATATTGTTCTAGCCATTCAATTGTTTCTAAGTCAATATGGTTAGTCGGTTCGTCTAAGAGTAAAACATCGGGGTCTTGTAACATCACTTTTCCTAGACAAATTCGCATTTGCCAACCCCCACTAAAACAAAAAACAGCGCGATCGCCGTCTTCAGGAAGAAACCCTAATTCTGGCAATAATTGGTTAATTTTTGTGTCTAATTTATATCCATCTTGGGCTTCAAATTCTTTTTGATAGCGATCTAATTTATGAATGAGCTTATCTAACTCTTCAGGAGAAGCCGTCTCCATTTCTTGTTGAACTTTTTCTAAATTCTGGTGAACTTCATTGGCTTTTTGAAATACTCGCCATAACTCTTGTCTAACGGTAAGATTGGGATCAACATCAAACTCTTGACTTAAACAAGTAACCTTTAAATTAGAGGGACAAATAATTTCTCCCGATGTGGGCTCAGTTTCTCCCATAATCATTTTGAGTTGGGTAGTTTTTCCAGCACCATTTACCCCAACTAATCCCACACGCTCACCAGCTTTGACTTCCCAACTAACATTTTTTAGGACTTCTCCTGTGGGATAGGTTTTATTAATTTTTTCTAATCTTAAAATTGACATTTTTGTTACTTGTATTCGTGATTCGTTACTTGCATTTAGACAGTGTTAATACCATTTCTAAGAATTGGCGCTACACACCAATCCGTCGTTCCCCCCTTTCAAAGGGGGGTTAGGGGGGATA
>CAZTXK010000421.1:0-1818 GCA_964617275.1 uncultured Dactylococcopsis sp.
CTCGAATTCGTAATACTCGTATCCCCATTTGGACATTAGTTAGCTTTCGTCAACAAGGCGCAAATGAACAAGAAATCTTGGAAAATTATCCAAATTTGACCTTAAATGATTTAACCGCAGCTTGGGTGTATTATCAAAACCATCAAGCAGAAATTGATCAGATCATTACCGACTACTTAAGCCCCCCTTTCAAAGGGGGGTTGGGGGGATAAACCGTAGCATGACTGCTAATAAATGCTATTAAATTGCAAAATCAGGAAATAAAGTCGCTAACTCCTCAAGCAATTTCTGGTTAACATATTTCCCTAAACGTTCAGCAGAAATGCTAGTTTTTCGCTTCTGACAATGGGCGATATCATTACGATATTCCACTAATTTTGACCAAGTATTACTAAGAAGTTGCGGATCACTGACATGACGAATAATCGGTTCGTTAAATGTTCCCTCCTTCCCACTTGTTCGCCCTAATTGCTCTTCAATGATTTTTCTTTCTGTTGTTTCTAAATAGTTTAAGTTTTCCCAATAACAAAACGCAGAAACAATCCATTCTCTTGCCAATAAAATGGCTTGTGTTCCTAATTGCTTAGACACATACCAGCGTAATAATAAAAACTGCTTTTCTAAAACTAACTTTAAGTCAGCATTGCGCGAATCAGTAACAGCAAATTGTCCGTAGGCTTCTTGGATTGGCGTTAATAATAACTCAAATGGTTTCGCAAAAACTCCCACCTCTTCAGTTAAGCGTTCCGTAGATAAATTTTCTAATTCCGCCGAAGCATTGAGACTATCCATGACTCGCACATATTCCAAAGATTGAGACAATTTTAAGATGCTATCTCCAAATTTTCGTAACTGTTGCGGTCGAAAATCTCCTTTCTTCGGCTTCGATTGGCGATAAAAATCACTTTGTACCGTTGCTAATAACTCTCCTAATTCTACCGCCGAACCTGTGGTTAAAAACTTATCAGTTGCGGTTAACCAATCAAGGAGTTTCATTGCAGGAGTGAGTTCAAAAATGGGCGGTTGTTCGCGATCGACTTCAAATGCTCCATAATAAACCCCTTTAATGGTAACATTACGAGCTTTCTGTAAAAATGCTCCTGCTAGTAAAACCAGAAGCGGAAGAGAACGAAAAGCATGGGTAATATCAAAACTAATTTCTGAGTTGGCTTCCACTGCATTCACCACGGCTTCAAAAATTTCCCATATTTCGGCTTCTGATTTTCCTGAAGGAATTTCAATTAAGGTTAAGTCACAGTTGAGAGATTGTGAAAAGGTTTCTCCATGTTTGGCTTTGGCTTCTGGTGTGACAAAGGCTTTCACCGCTTGTGGTGAGAAAAAATCCACTAAAGCATCAGCCACATAAGGGGTTTCTTTGCTTTGATTTTGCCAAGTGTAGCAGGTAGTTTGATAGTTTCCAGTCCCTAAAAAGGTTAGAAGTTCCATAATATTTTAAGTGTAGAATGAATTAATGAAATAATACGATTTTGAACAAGTCAAGTTACAGTTAATCCCCCCCTTCGACAGGCTCAGGGTAACACCTAACCCCCCTTTGAAAGGGGGAAAACAAAATGGAATAAGTTGCACTGCTCAGTCTGTTCCCATTGTCCCATTAAATCAAGCCCAAATCTCCCTGAGATATCTAATTGGATGGTTTTCGTTAAAAATCGCGCTTACCAAAAATTATCTCCTTATACCAAATTGCTTTTCCTCATTCGCATCAAAACGCGACCCAATTATCAAAATCGTGGCTATGCTTTGAAATGTAACTGCTAGAGATTTCTGTAACCATGCTTCTATCCCCCCGTGTTGCCATTG
>CAZTXK010000422.1:0-1810 GCA_964617275.1 uncultured Dactylococcopsis sp.
ATTGCTTCTGCGGTTAAATCAGATTTTTCTAAATGGGGAACATGACCTGATTCTGGAATCCACACTAGCTTACTATCAGGAATGGTCTTTTCAAATTTGGTGGCATCTTTAGTTCCGAGGATTTTATCTTCTTCTCCCCAAATAATTAAGGTTGGCTGAGTAATCTCGCTAATTCTAGAATTGAGAAAGTTATAACCGCCACTTTTTGTAAAAGAAATTAAGGCTTTTGACCAGTTGGGATGGGCTAAATGTAACATGGAGCAATAGAGGGCATCTTCGCTGGCGAGACGGCGATCATAGTAAGCGTTTTCACTAATTTTTTGTCGGACTTTGACATTTTTTAAAAAGCTAGTGGCTAATCGATCTAAAGGGGGAATCATTAATTTTCCCATCGCCGGCCCCCCAGCAAAACCAGCACTATCCAGTAATACTAATTTATGGACAATTTCAGGATAAGTAAGGGCAAAATCAATGGCAACAGCACCGCCCATAGAAGCCCCAACTAAAATAATGGGACGTTTAATTAATTGTTGCCAAACCCCATGAAGATGAGCTTTAATATTTTTTGGTGCTACTGGAATGTCTAAAGGACGATCGGTTAAACCAAAGCCAAAAAAATCGACGGCAAACGTTTCGGTGGTGGGGGTTAATTTAGGAAAAAGCCGACGAAATTCCATTAAAGAACTATCAAATCCATGTAAGAGTAGGATGGGGAGTTCTCCTTCTCCCCCTTGAATATAAGTGGTGTTAATGTCTTGAGAACGAAGAGAGGTTGCAATCGGGGTTTGCCTCACTTGAGAAATTAGTTGGTAAGAGGTTTCTTCGGTTAGTTTTTGGGCAAGAGGTGGAATAAAACTAGGGAAAGTGGTAGAGGTCATGATAATAATTTTAGTATAAGTTGTGATTTGTTATTCGTTATTTGTGATCAAAGAAATCGTATTATGCTATATTGAACAGAGAAATCATTTTATAATTTCAACTTATCATTTGTCTTAATATATTTTCTGTTATGGAATGACTTTTGAATTATGCGTCAAATTTATCATTTTTTGTTTACGGTGCTGGGGATTATTTTCCGTCATCCTGTGACAGGGGCAACAGTCATTCCTATTTTACCAAGTGGGGAAATTGTTTTAGTGTGCCGCAAAGATAATGGTAAATGGGGATTACCGGGTGGAATTATCAATTGGGGGGAAGAGGTATCTAAGGCAGCAAAACGGGAATTATGGGAGGAAACCGGGTTAGAATTAATCACAATTCGCCGTTTAGTGGGAGTCTATTCTAAGCGCGATCGCGATCCCAGATTGCACTCCATTAGCATTTTAGTGGAAGCAGAGGTTGATGGGACTTTAGCTGTTCAAGATGGCTTAGAAATTTCTCAAGTGAAAGCCTTTACCCCAGAAACTATCCCATTTGGTAATCTTGCCCATGATCACGAACAGCAAATCAAAGACTTTTTAGCAGAAAAAACGATTCTAGCTTGATTCTTTTTATTCACTTGAAAATCAATTTTTTTATAGCATGGGGTTTAATTGTAGCGCGATCGCGCTAAAAAACTATTAATTATTTCCTGACAAATTCGCCAACCAACGCTTTAACCCTTCCTCGTTTTCTAAATTAAATGATGCTAAGCCGAGCTCATCTAACTGAGAACTGTTTAAGTTTTTGATCTCAGCCTGAGTTTCTGAGGATAACTCTCCTAAACGATAAGTTAACAAATTTAAGATTAATTCCTGTTTTCCTTCCTGTTTTCCCTCTTCTTTCCAACTTGTTGTAATTTCCATAATTCCCTCCTTAACTGTGGTTGATT
>CAZTXK010000423.1:0-1810 GCA_964617275.1 uncultured Dactylococcopsis sp.
AGAGAAACAGGAATCGCATAGTGTTCCCTTGCGCCAATTTGACAACAAATCCAAGGTAATTCTTGATTCAGCATTTAAAATTTCTATTTGGTTTTACCGCAAAGGTTTTGAATAGCTAAACTAGACTTAATGATTAGCTGGTTTATGAGCTTCAAGACAAATTGAAAATTCTGGCCAACGCAAGATATTGGTAATTATTGGATCCACCATTGGAGGTAAAATGCGTAGGGGAAATGTAACTCCCCAACCAATAAGGGGATGTATTTCGGATAAAGTCCGCAATAAAAAAGTTATTTTTTGACTTAGAAAGCCACTGCAAAAGGAAATAGAATCAACAATTAAGCCTGCTTCTTGACACAGTTGTCGTAATTGAGAATCAGTATATCCTTTGCGGACGTGCCATCCTGTCTCTACTTCCGGAAAGGGGCCTTTATCCATGGCTGTAATTGGCTTATAGTCATAATTAGGGGTTGTTAATAGCAAATTTCCTCCTGGTTTTAGACAATTAGCAATATCTTTCATCAATTTCTGATCATCTAAAATATGTTCAATGACTTCTAGACAAATAGCAACATCAAACTGAGCCACTAAATCTTGGCGACTATCAAGCCGACGAACATCTAAAATCTCAAAGTCTGCTGATTTCGCCTTACAAATTGAGGCTCGTTCCCTAGCAACTGTTTGATTTCTCTCATCCCAACTTAATCCAAGACTATCATAGCCTCGTAAAGCACTACCAATGGTAAAAGCACCAGTTCCACAGCCAATATCAATTAACTTTTTATTATGGGAGATTTTAGGTAATCGTTGCTTTAACCATAGCCAACGATCTAAAACAAGGGTATCACCATGAATTAAGGTAGCAGGAAAACCCAATAATTTGACTAATGTAGATTTCATATTAAAGTTTAAAATTTTAGTGATCTATATTTAACTTCGAGGTAAAGATTGCCATTCTTGATAAAGAGTGGTTGACATTGGTTGACGATTATTGGAGTATTGATGACGTTCTTTAAAGCCAGCGATTTCTCCTTTTAATACACCTAATCGACCAACTTGAATAGACAGTTTAAGCATTGATACTAAGCTACGACTTTGTTTGATTAATTTGAGTGATTCAGGAACATACCAATCATTCCATAAAAAGTTATTTCGCGCTCCGTAATAATCCATGCGATGCCAGTTTCGCCCTTGATTTGAGGCAGTATGATGGATTTCTAAGTTAGGAAAATGATAGCATTTATATCCTTTTTGAAAAGCACGAGCGGCAATTTCCATTTCTTCTCCTTGATGGGTTAATTCTTCTCGATATCCCCCTAATTCTAAAAAGCGAGGAAGATGCAGAAGATGTCCACAACCAATAAATGAGCGCACTTGGTAAGGTTCTGAATATAAGGATTGACTTTGATATTCTCCTAAGACAGGATTGTAAATTGGAAATGCTAAACAGAATAAGTCGCTTTCATGGGATTCAGCAAACTCAATGGCTTCAACTAAAGAGCCAGCAATGGGAAAGGAATCATCATCTAAGCTGAGATAATATTTGGTAGAAATGGCTTCTGCTAATTGATTACGGCGGGCAATATAGCCTTGAGATTTCTTGAACTGTTTTATTTGAATGTTGAGGGGAATCTTTTCCCAATTAAAAGGGCAAGAACTGTCAGAAGCATCATCATAAATTATAATTGGGATGTGTGGGCTAAGGTTAAATTCTGTGAGCTTATCAAGAGTGACTTTCAAATCCTGCCAGCGATCTTTTGTTGCAATACCAATAGAAACTAACTTTTCTAGCGGTTGATCAGCATTCATT
>CAZTXK010000424.1:0-1806 GCA_964617275.1 uncultured Dactylococcopsis sp.
GGGTTTCCCATCGCAGCCAAACCGCTTCCACTCCTTTATAACTTCCTTGCCATTGTACTAAGGCTAATCCTAATTGTTCCGAAATATAACGTTGATTTTCATCTTTTTCTAAGGGTTGATACTCATTTTTTTGCAGAGAAAATCCTGACCAATCTTCAGGGTTAAAGGGATCGTACCAGAAATATTCGGGGACTCGCATTTGGTTTTGATAAACCTGTTTTTTACGAGTTTTATCTTCTTGTTTCGTACTTTCCGATAATAATTCAATGACCACATTGGGGGCTTTTCCTTCTTCCCAGACTACCCAACTTTTCCGTTCCGTTTTGGGAACGCCTAATACGGCAAAAAAATCGGGGCCGCGAAAGTCTTGGTTTCTGGCTTGTTCGGTACTAAAGTAAATAAACATATTGCCCCCGATATAGCCATCTTCTCGATTGTCTAACCAAGATTGGAGGGTATCAAGGAGTAAGTCCATTTGCAGTTTATGGCGTTGGGTTTCCATGGGAATACCATCATCACAGGGGAGTTCGTCTTGGGTGGGCGGCAAGGGAATTTCGGGCGTGGAAATAACTGAGGTCATGGTTATTTCGAGAGATTCAGTTTCTTTACATTATAGATGGTAGAGTAATTGAAGCATCGGAGGAGATGTCGGAGGAATTTTTATGACAGATGAAAACAATAATCCAGAAGCACCCCAGTCCACCCCTGAACCGAAACAACCGAAAAAATCTTTCTTGACAAAATTCACGATTCGGATTCTACGAGGAATCATTAATCGTTTGGAAAAGACGGTGCAGAAGTTAGAAGCCCCTCCTACATTGCAAACGGAAACGGTAAGCCCTTCTTCACAGGAGGGAGAAACCCCAATGACTGCTACAGGAGAAGAAATGCAGTCAGAGCAACCCCAACCTGCACTAGAAGAATTACGAGGGTGGGATAAAATTTTATGGCGAGTGCGCGATCGCGCTCCTTTGACACAATCTCTTCCTGATTGGGTTTTAACCACGGTGTTAGTGGGAGGAACCTTAGCAATTGTATGGGGGGCGGTTGCCATTATTCCCGACCAACTCTTAGACTCATCCTCATCCTCATCACCCGATGCAGAAGTTTCCGAAAAACCAGAACCTCCGATTCCTCTTCCGGAAGAAAAACCAGTGGATTCCAAACCTGAAGTCACTCCCAAGGAAACACCCCAACCGAAATCAAAGCCAGAACCACAACCAGAAGCTGAACCCGAATTAACCCCAGAACAAGGCTTAATTGCTGCGATTCAAGAACAAGTCTCAGAAATTACGACTCGCTATGCCGAAGGCTTAATTGAGTCTATAGAAGCCAATTTCCGAGATGGTCGTCTCATTATTGCCGTCGGGGAAGACTGGTTTACTCTAACTAAAACTCGTCAAGATGAACTCGCTAAAGAAATGTTAGCGCGATCGCGCCAACTTGACTTTACAAAATTGGTTCTCACCACCCCTGATGGGAAACTTATCGCCCGAAGCCCAGTGGTAGGGGAAAACATGGTCATATTACAAAGACAACCATCATCCTAATTGATAGTTAATCAAAGGGAAAAGTTTCCTTTGGTTATACTCTGAAATCAATGCTGCTTGTAACTTAACTTAACGGAGGCTAGCTGAGACGGCAAAGTCAAAAAATTCGTGATGCTGTTGTTTTCACTTGAAGCAATTACTACTACTTACTTGCTTGAACATTACTTGATATTCAACAAGCTATAGCAATCAGCAACGATCCATGAGAAATTTTTGTGGCAACTTGCCTGGGGCTCTATTGCCTTAAACCAGAATT
>CAZTXK010000425.1:0-1784 GCA_964617275.1 uncultured Dactylococcopsis sp.
GAGGCGCGATCGCGCTAAATCCTGAAAGGAAAAAGTAACCCACTGCAAAATGGGCAGACTCAGAAGTGGAGAGAATTTTATTAATTTGGTCAACGAGTTTTTCTTGGCGATTATCAACAATATCGTTAGACATTATTCCGTTTTTTCAAAGGTTAGTAATTTTTGAGACTGGGAAAAGCACACCTTAAAGTGGTCAAAAACATCAGCCTTTCCTAAAATATTAACATTTACGTTTAATTGTTGAGAAAAGCTAACTCGACAAGAAAACTGAAATTCCCCTAGTTGAACAGATAATCTATTCAAGTAAACAGGAATTAAACTGCCATCTCCAACTCGTAAATAGACTCGTTGTCCTTGACGATAGTTAAAGCCTATATTTTCTGCGATCGCTGCTTCAATTACTGTATATTCTGCACCCGAATCCACATAAACTTCTATCGGATACCAACCGTTAGGAAACCTAATTCCGATGGGAATAATAGGCTGATCAGTTCCGCGAATTGATTTATAAAAAAAGCGAGTAAGCGTCATATTAAATGAGCAATTCTTGGATTTCGTCGGGATAAGGAACACGAATTGCTAAAGGCATCCATTCCCGATTTTGATTCTGAAATGGGGCATAAACTTCTTTATAGGTATCTCCAAAAGCTACAATTTCCCCATCTAAAACAGCAACAATTTTACCTGCATAATTTTCAATGAGTTGGTCGAGGTTTTCCGCCAGCCATTGGTCATGTTGTTGTAGGATTTTTGCGCCTTTTTCGATTTCTTTTTGAGGATTAGTCATGGCTATTTTTTATTATTTTGAATTAGTGTTTATAATATAATTTGAAATGCGTAGAATTTTTTTATTGTCGAAGGCTTCGCGTTTTGGTTTTCATCGAAGACATAGTTTTTATGAATCTCTAACATTTGCATTTCTCCCAACTGTTGGTCATTGTAACATTTCTTCAGTTACCAGTAATCAGCAGTTATAACGATATCATGGAGAATTAGAGATAAGAGTGTAATTATGACTTCATCAGCAACAGACCTACAATTAATTTTAAGTCAGAGGCTGAATGTTTCTTACAGAGACATCAAAAATGTTTGTCAACGCTGGAAAATTTCAGTTTTGCGGGATGATTTTGACCAAGAGAGTGATGTTGATATTTTAGTCGTGTTTCAACCCCAACACGGTTGGAGTTTATTTGATTTAATGGATTTACAATTTGAGTTAGAAACCTTATTTAATCGTTCTGTAGATATTTTACAAAAGAAAGAGTTAATCAATCCCCATCGCCGTCAAGAAATTTTAAGGACACATCAGTTAGTTTATGGAAGCGAATAATCGAGGTATTGCTTCAGTTTTATGTTAGGGAAATTTTTGATAGATTTCTCGGCGGTGCAAAATTCGTACAAAATTAACAACTTCCCCATCAACTGTAATACCAATCCGATAGTCACCTACCCGAATCCGATAATAATTCCCTTTTGTTTTTAACTTCTTAAAATTACTAATTTCGTCTAAGCGTTGAGAGGTTTCTACTTCATAAATAATATCTTTAACTCTAGTCAAAATTTGACGATCGCGTAACTTTCGCAAGTCTTTTTCAAAACTTTTTCTAAACTCTACTTTCATGAGTTCGTTTCTAAAATATTGAAAATTGTTTCACGGCTAATAATCTCTGCATCTTCTTCATTGTCGAGGGCTTCTTCGATTAGTTGGGCTAACCCATAATCTTCAATGATTTCTTCGATTTTCTCAAATTCTGTAATTGGAATTTGAACTGCGATCGCGTTTT
>CAZTXK010000426.1:0-1775 GCA_964617275.1 uncultured Dactylococcopsis sp.
CAGTTTAAAACTAACCCTGCACTTGATGAAGGAAGAGAAAGAAAGTCCTATTTCCCATGATTTCTCAACTAGACGCGGGGACACTTCCAGACTCTCATTGTGGTGATGACCCGCAGTTTCATTGTGGATCAATTGCCAATCCCATTCTCAGCTATGGGTAGCAGCGCTCAACGCCAAGGTCTGAAATGTAATAATCGCATTTTTATATGTAATAATTGCATCATAAAGACAGAACCATTGATAAAAGAGGACAATGAGCATAAAAAAATCTAAACACTATCGTTTTACAAAATTTATTGTTTATAAACAAACGATTCTGCAACCGATCGATCACTTATGGACATTTCTCGGTGCATTTGTGGGCATTGCTTTAGTGGGTTTTACTCAGCAAAGCCAACTCCCTTTAACAGATACAATTTTTTTAGTCGGGTCATTTGGAGCATCAGCAGTGTTAATTTATGGCGCGACTAATAGCCCGCTCGCCCAACCTAGACATCTGTTTGGGGGGCATTTAATTGGGGCATTTGTTGGGGTTACGATCGCGCTTTTATTCCCCCAAGAAAATCTAATTTGGTTAAGTTCAGGGTTAGCTGTTTCCTTAGCAACTGTTGCCATGCAAGTTACAAAAACCGTTCATCCGCCGGGAGGTGCAACGGCGCTGATTGCTGTTATTGGCTCAGATACGGTCAAAAACTTAGGTTATAAATATCTTTTTAGTCCGATCCTTGTTTCCGTTTTAATTATGTTTTTTGTGGCTCTTATTTTTAATAATATACCAGATGATCGTAGCTATCCTTATAATTGGAAAAAAGAACAATAGTTGACTCTTTTTTAAGTTTGTATAAATTCCTCACTTATAATAGTTGTTAACCCACAACTTCAAAAATCAGTTTTTCATATATTTTAACTTGAGAACTAGTCATTTTATTGATATTTCAAATTTAACATAATTTAAAAATTTCCCTCAATGTCTTCCTTAAGCTACCTCTTCTGTCTGAATTTTTGTTAAGGAGACTCAGTTCAAGTTGACAACCTCTTTCTCAATTTTGTATAGTTTGATACAGAAAGCAAAACTTATATTTGCATTAAGCATACTTAATTAGTCGAGTAAACAAACAAGGAGTTTGAAAATGACAGTAGCAACGGAGAAACGCCCTCAAATCCAATGGTGTACCATTCCTTTCAATGGCAACTTTTCTGTTCAGCCCCCTCATCCTGAACGTAACACTTGGGTTAAACTATTAGAAAAACCCAACCCGTTTTCCCATGATGAAGCACTGTTACTGTGTCAACACTCAGAAACAGCATGGGTGGCTTGGATTCCTAATCATGGAGAAGCTATTCTTGGTGTAGAAAAGTTTTGCTACCCTGTTAGTTAATTGCGATACAATTACTTTCTCAAAAGTGTAGCGCAAGCTCAATTATTATTGTTTTTTCACTCTCTCATTTTAAGGTAATCCAAAAACAAGTCCCTTGACCAAATGTTGTATCTACCTTAATCTGAACTTGATGGGCTTGAATAATTTGTTGCGCGATCGCGTTAACACCCCTTCCTTAGAACAATTAGAAAACTTAGGAGAAGCACTACTAGATTTTCAGAGAATTACTGATTTAGAAACTTGGTGGAGTCAGTTAAACGAAAACTAAAAAGGGGATTACGGTAAACTTTCCCTGTCTTTCCCCATTTAATAATCAGCTCTCCTTCATCACATTTAATTTCTCTAAAGTCACTTACTTTTTTGTTCTTGCACCACTGCTTTAACTTCCCCCAAACA
>CAZTXK010000427.1:0-1772 GCA_964617275.1 uncultured Dactylococcopsis sp.
ACTTGATGAGGATCACTAAGATGGGTTTCGGGTAACGATTGTCCCATTGCCTTAAAAACGCGACCAAGGGGAACATTAATTTCATCTTGGAGTTTCAATAAACGGGCAAATACAGGGGCATACGCCGCCATAACAGAACCAACTCCTCCCCTAGCCTGTCCCCATCCTACATAAGCTAGCCCTTTATAATCATCTAGGAAACAACCGCCATAGCATTCAACTACTGCCCCTTTAACTCGCTGTAATTCTGGCGGCAAAAAGGGATAGGCAACATAAAACCCTGTGGCGCAAACAATGAGATCAATTTTCTCTCGCGTGTCATCCACAAATACAACCTCATCCCCATCTAATTTTTTGACTTCAGGCTTTGGGATGATGCGACCATGTTTAATGTAATAGGGAACTTCACTATTAACAGTGGGATGCTTCTTAAAAATACGATGTTGCGGTTTTGGCATCCCGTAGTCTTCATGCTTCCCAAACGTTAGCCGAATAATGCCATAAGTAAGAAGACGTTGCAACCACTCTGGCATCCAGCCGCGAATGAGATCAACGAAAGGTTTCCCGAGAAAGGTTTTGGGGATAAACCATACAGAGTCACGCAAACTTAAAATACTTTTATCTCCCACTCGGGCGGCTTCGGCGGCGATATCACAGCCAGAATTTCCGCCACCAATGACTAATACTCGCTGACCTTTTAATTGTTCGGGGTGTTTATAATCTTTAGAATGAATAATTTTACCATTAAACTCCCCTTGAAACTCAGGAAACCGCTTACACCAATGATGACCATTACATAAAATGACCCCTTTATAAAGTCTTGTTTCTTCATTCGCAAAGGTTACTTGCCAAAGGTTATTTTCGATAGGACGAACCTCAGTGACTTTTCGCTTCAATTCAATGTTTTCTCGTAGCTGAAAATGATCAGTAAAGGTTTTTAAGTATTCCCAAATTTGTCTAGCACTAGGAAAATCAGGGTAATGATCAGGCATGGGAAAATGAGTAAACTGAGTTACTTTTTTAGAAGAAATAATATGGGCGGTTTCGTAAACCCCGTGATACCAATTGCCGCCAATTTCATCGCTAGCATCCACTTGATCATAAGGAATATTGGCTGCTTTCAGGGCTTGGGCAATTCCTAATCCTATAAACCCTGCACCAATAATTAATTGTTTCTCTTTTGTGTTATTCATTTTTTCGGCTTGAATTTCTCTACACCCCAATTGATTAAACTCGGAAAATATTGCTTTAGTAAAGAAAATAATTTAGCACGACGATCTGGGAAAACGTGCAATTGATTCTTTTTAACCCCTTGAATCATCTTAGCAACAACTTTTTCAGGATCAGTTGCCATCTCATCAGAAATGCCGGTAGTTTCTTCGGCAAGTGTGCCATATCTTTGAGCTTGCAGTAGTGGCGTGCGACTAAAAAAGGGATAGATCCCTGTTACTTGAATATTATGCCATTTCACTTCATTAAATAGCCCTTCGGTGAAGCCGCGCAAGCCAAATTTACTAGCGGCATAATGGGTTAATCCAGCAGGGGCAATATGTCCCGCGAGAGAGGAAATATTGACGATATGTCCCTGTTTTCGAGCAATCATATCTGCCATAAATAAAGAACTGAGGCGCATAGGAGTAATAAGATTAATTTGCATCAAGGTTTCCCATTTTTCGGGGGGAACTTCATCCATGCGACCATAAATTGCCATGCCAGCATTATTGATTAAAATATCAATTGGAATGTTTAATTCCTGAGCGCGATCGTAAAGA
>CAZTXK010000428.1:0-1771 GCA_964617275.1 uncultured Dactylococcopsis sp.
AATCAGTATGTAACAATGGTTTTCAGAATTGGTATTACTTCGCGATCGAGCAATAAATTATGGACGAACAATTCTCTTCTCCTCTCGGTTCCGTTGTCGGTGGTTCCCTTACCGAAGGATTAGAAATCAGACTCCATCCTGATGTTTCTGTAGAACAGATGCGAGTGGGACGGTTTTTAGTCGTTAAAGGAACGCGATCGCGCTTTTTTTGTCTTCTCACCGATGTTTCCTTGGGCACTTCCAGCAACCGCATTATTTCCGATCCCCCTTCCCCAGAAGATGATTTATTGCGAGATGTGCTAGCCGGCAGTAGTACCTACGGAACCATTGAACTCTCTCCCATGCTGATGTTTACCTATCCCGATGGGAAAAAACAGCTTCCCACCGAACAAAACGGAAAAAGTCCTCTCGCCTCCTTTGAAGCCCAAACCAGTACCGAGATGGAGTTACTTCCCGTCAAAACGATTCCCAGTCACTTCAGCCAAGTCTATGAAGCCAGTGAAGCCGATTTTCGGGCGGTATTCGGTTGGGAAGACGATCCCACTCGTAAGAACTTTTCCGTGGGACAACCTTTAGATATGGATGTTCCCGTTTGTATGAACTTAGAAACCTTTGTCGAACGGAGTAACGGCATTTTTGGAAAATCTGGAACGGGAAAATCATTTCTGACTCGTCTTTTACTTTCAGGAATCATCCGTCAACAGGCGGCAGTAAATCTCATTTTTGATATGCACTCGGAATATGGTTGGGAAGCCATGCAAGAGGGAAAAGGGGTTAATACCGTTAAAGGATTGCGACAACTCTTTCCCGGACAAGTGGAAATCTACACCTTAGATCATGAATCAACCCAACGACGCGGCGTAAATGATGCCCAACCCTTATATTTAACCTATGATCAGATTACCATTGAAGACTTACGCTTAGTGAGCCAAGAATTAGGCTTATCCGAAGCTGCTTTAGATAACGCCCAGATTTTATATTCCGAGTTTGGAAAAAACTGGATTATCCAACTCATCACCATGAGTAATGATGATATTCAAGAATTTTGCGAAGAAAGACAAGGGCATAAAGGTTCGATTAGTGCGCTACAACGAAAACTAATGCGCCTTGAGAAGCTAGATTATATTTGTTCTGCTTGCGCCCATAACTATATTGACCAGATTTTACAATCCTTAGATGCCGGTAAGCACGTGGTTGTTGAATTTGGTTCGCAATCGAATATGCTGTCTTATATGCTGGCGACGAATATGATTACCCGTCGGATTCACCAATCTTATGTCAAAAAATCTGAGGAGTTTCTACAATCAAAAAATCCGACGCTGCGTCCGCAACAGCTAGTGATTACAATTGAAGAAGCCCACCGGTTTCTTGATTCGGCTACCGTGCAACAAACCATTTTTGGCACGATCGCGCGAGAAATGCGGAAATACTTTGTTACCCTATTAGTGGTCGATCAACGTCCCTCGGGAATTGACCCAGAAGTCATGTCGCAAGTGGGAACTCGCGTCACCTGTTTACTCAATGACGAAAAAGATATTGATGCTATCTTTACAGGGGTTTCTGGCGGCGCAAATTTACGATCCGTTCTCGCCAAACTTGATTCTAAGCAACAAGCGCTAATTTTGGGTCACGCCGTTCCTATGCCTGTGGTTGTGCGAACACGACCCTTTGATCAAACTTTCTATGCTGAAATTGCTGATCCCGACTGGCAAGAAATGTCAGATCAGGAATTATTTGATACTGCTGACTCTGCTAGGGCTGATTTAGGATT
>CAZTXK010000429.1:0-1765 GCA_964617275.1 uncultured Dactylococcopsis sp.
GCCATATTGACCCGTATCACTTACATAAATTCAGTCAACAATCAATTTGTTCTTTAGTGGAAGCAACAGGTTTTTTCATTGAACTTTATCGCTATGATCAGTTTCAGATGACACGCTCCGATGTTATCCGTACCCAGCAGATTTATCCATCCGCTCAACCATCATGGTCAGATTTAATTCTAACTAAACGTGGATGGCATAGTTTATTTGATATTGTGTTTAAAGGAGGTTTCTTTATTCCTCAGTTTATGTTAGTAGCTCGTAAGCACAAGCCATGAAATAAAAACATTTAATCATATCAAGAAAAAATGGTTGCAGCAATACAAGAAAATTGGAAACAGGGATTCATCCAAACTAATAACCTTCAACTGCATTATATAACTGAAGGAAAAGGACCCTTAATGGTTATGCTTCATGGATTCCCGGAATTTTGGTATTCCTGGCGATATCAAATCCCAGAATTTGCCCAAAATTACCAAGTAGTTGCCCCCGATTTAAGAGGCTACAACGATAGCGATAAACCACAACATATTTCGGCTTATGCGATGACAGAATTGGTCGAGGATGTCAAAGGAATTATTGAAGGGTTTGGCGCTCAATCATGTGTCTTAGTCGGTCATGATTGGGGAGGCGCGATCGCGTGGCACTTTGCATATACTTATCCCGAAATGCTGGAGAAATTAATTATTATGAATCTTCCCCATCCAGCAGAATTTAGTAAAGGCTTAAAAACCCCTCAACAGTTATTAAAAAGTTGGTACATTTTCTTTTTCCAATTGCCTTTTTTGCCAGAATGGTTTTTATCTTGGAATGACTATGGCGCGATCGCGGCTGCATTTACAGAAATGACCATTGATCAAACTGCTTTTACACAACAAGATATTGAAGCCTTTAAAGAGGCTGCTGCCAAACGTGGCGCATTAACAGCAATGATCAACTACTATCGTTGTGCGTTTCGAGATTTGTTTCAACTCAGTGATAGAGAATGGGGAGTGTTAGATATTCCAACCTTAATGATTTGGGGAGAACAAGACGCTGCCTTAGGAAAAGAACTCACCGATGGCACAGAGAAATATGTCAAGGATTTGCAACTTCGCTATATTCCTAACTGTAGTCATTGGGTGCAACAAGAACAACCAGAACTTGTTAATCATTATATGCGAGAGTTTTTGCAAGAGACTCCTACTAGTGCATCAGAACCGATAGGATAGCAATGCTGAGTCTCGGGTATAACTTCGGTGGCTGGGGGCTTTCTCCACAAAAAACAGCCAACTTCACTGCCGGATTCAAACGCGATTGTCCCAAGGCTCAAGCCTGATTAAGGGATCGGAGGTTAGCGAGCGTTTCTCTTGGCGAAAGTATTCGGTATAGCGATCGCTAATTTGAGAGAACTGAAATCTTGTTTTCTCAGGGGAAAAGTTAAACGCTGCGACCAGCTGATTGTCTCCCTTTTCCCGTTGAAAGGCGAAAACGGCATTTTGTTGGCTTGTGGGCAAAATCCGAAAATCGCCGCCAAAGTTGCCATTCCTAAGCGCAGGATGGTTGGCTTTTAACCCATTGAGTTTTCGGTAGAACTCGGGTAGATTGTTGTCTTTCCAAACAATGGGATCTTTCTCAAAAGAAGATGGCTGATTTAATCTCAAAAATGAGGCGCGATCGCGCAATGGCACAATTTAACAATTAAGTGACAACCTTAACCTTGATTACTCCCGATCGCGCCCAGTCGAACAGGATATTTGAAAACTCAAAAAAGCTACTTAGGTTA
>CAZTXK010000430.1:0-1736 GCA_964617275.1 uncultured Dactylococcopsis sp.
ATAAGTTTGACCCCAAACTCTTTTTCTCTTCAAAAAAGTAGTCTAAACAACATTAAATTAATCGCCTTAATCACTAAAAAAAAGGAAAAGATCCGTAATTTCTCTGATTTGAGGATTGGAATTAAGTGAGTATATTAGAGGAAATCATAACTAAGTCAAAAGATAGATATTTGCTATGAGTGAGATTGATAATAATCGAGAGTTTGTCCAAGCAAGTTACGACAACTCAGATGAACAAATTTTTCCCGATGAAGAGCCGACGACAGATTTTGAAGCAATTGAGGAAATTCATGAGCCGTTTCAGTTCCTAATCAAATCATCTAATTTTCGTAGTAGTGGCATCTTAAGGTTTTATGGGGAAAAAAATAGCTGGATTATTTATTTTGACCAAGGCAAAATTTTATATAGTGCCTTATCTTGTCAATCTTTAGAAGAACTGAGGTTTCACCTGCGAACCCTTGGCTGTAAAGAAGCAATAGAAGCCCTAAAAGCTGGTCAAGCGGTAACCATTGAGGGAGAGCATAAATTAGAAGATATGCCGCTCGATCGCGTCATTAATTGGTTAAATCAACGGGGATTTCTCAATGCTCAACAAACCTTACAATTAGCCCAACTGATTAGCAAAGAAGCCCTAGAACCTCTATTTTGGAAGCAAGAGGCAAGCTATTGTTGGGAACAAGAGACCTCACAACCAATTGCCATTACCATTCAGACACCGCTAGATATTTCAACATTAAAGGAAGAATTCAACCAAAACTTACAAAAGTGGCAAAACTTTCTTGATGAAATTGAATCCCCCTATCAGCGTCCTTATTTCTTTAATCATCGCGCCAGTAAAAGTGCCTCTAATACCCTTTTAGGAAAGTTATCAAAGTATATGCGCGGCTATAGCATTCACCAACTTGCCAAGATTGTTAAACAAGACGATCTGAAGTTGGCGCGGATGCTGTATCCCTCTATTCAAAATGGCGAAATTTGTTTACGGGAACCAAAATCTCCTTGGGATAGTCTTCCCAAAATCCCCAGAGTCTCTAAGCCTCAAACTGAAGGGCAAGGCAGTTCCGCAACTACCGTTAGCCAAAAAACGTATAAAATTGCTTGTGTGGATGATAGCCCCACGATTTTAAGAGAAATGCAGCGACTATTAGAGGGGGATAAATATGAAATTACGAAAATTGATAGCCCTATCGAAGCGGCTTCTACCCTGTTTCGAGTAAAGCCCGATTTAATTCTCATGGATATTTCCATGCCAGAAATTAATGGTTATAAACTATGTAGCTTATTAAGAAATAGCAATGCTCTTGCTGGCGTTCCGATTATTATGGCTACGAGTCGCACTGGCGTAATTGATAAAGTCCGCGCCAAAACAGTGGGAGCAACTGATTACCTGACTAAGCCATTTACTCGCGGCAGTTTATTAACCATGATCGAGAAATATCTCGGATAGCTGATAATCTATTATATTATAGGTTGTTAAAAAAAAGGAGAAAAATGACCAAAGTTTTAGTTATTGATGATGTTCAATCAGAATTGCAGCTACTAAAAAGTTATGTCGATCAAGGAGGTTATACCACAGAAACAGCAAGTAGCGGTGAAGAGGCTCTAGAAAAAATAAAAGAGAATATTCCTGATGTCATTGTTGCCGATTTGGTAATGCCAGGAATGAGTGGATTGGAGTTATGCCGAAAAGTGAAAAAGAATCCCGATACGGCTCATATTCCTATTATTGCTTGCAC
>CAZTXK010000431.1:0-1732 GCA_964617275.1 uncultured Dactylococcopsis sp.
TTCTTTGTAATGGGCTTGTTAATTGCTGCGGTGGCAATATCCATGGGACGGTTATAGGTAGATTCAGGTGGGCAATGCCCACCCAATGGTAAAACTTACCTCAACTTGACGAAAAGATCACCTTAAACCATAATGGTTCTGAAATGGAATCATTCGTGGGGCGCTTCAGCAATGGCAACAACAATTACCCTAAAAAACCTACCCGATGATCTTTACCAACGCCTCAAAGAAGCAGCAAAAGCCAATCATCGCAGCCTTAACAGTGAAGTCATCGCCTGCCTAGAAAAAAACCTTCTCTCAGCGCAAGTCTATCCCCAAGAGCGTCTCAATCGCGCTCGTCAACTCAGAAACTCTCTCAAAGCTGGCAATTTTAATCTTGAGGACATTGCCCAAGGGATTAATTCTGAGCGTCTATGATTGTTATTGATACTAATATCATTAGCTATTTTTATCTGCCTACGGAAAAAACAGCAGAAGTGGAGCGCCTCTTTCTTAAAAGTCCAGAATGGGCTGTCCCTATCCTCTGGCGCAGCGAGTTTCGCAACGTTCTCGCCCTTTATTTACGCAAAGAGTTATTAACATTTGACCAAGCCTATGCCATTCAATGGGAAGCTGAGATGTTTTTATCGGACAAAGAGTTTGAAGTTGCTTCCTTTGATGTGTTGCGCTTATTGAGTTCTCCACGTTTTGAAAAACGTGGATTCCAAACGTGGTTACGAAACGCATTGTAAATGCGTTTCTCCACATTTACGGTATGATTTCTTCAGCGAACTGAAAACATCATACCGCTTGGGAAGACTCAAAACTTCCCGACGTACCTCGGCTAGACCAAAGCCTAGCTGTGTACTTACCTTTTTCAGTATATTGGCTGCGCCATTAGCATCAGCATTGATGAATTGACCATCACGAGTTTGATACAAGCCTCTTTTTACTCTTTTTCCTGATGATTTCCAGCTAGCAGGTTTTTCACCGCCGAACACTGGTAACTCATCACCGTCCAAAAAGGAGCTACGAGAGGTGTATGATTCCTCCGTTTCGGTAAACTTGATTCCTACTGATTCGGCTAACTCCTTAATTCGATTTTTCAGCCTTGCCATAGGAATCTGAACAAAGTTTTGATTATTCTTTGAGCCTAAATTGCAATTATTTTTAACCCCTTGCCCCCAACCAAAGACAATGTTCCCAATACGATGTTTTAAGCAGTAATTAATAATGAACCTTGCAGCCTTATTAATCGCATCACGCATGAAACAGGAACGTTTATGAGTTAACTCGTCTAGATATTCATCCCAATAAAACTCTGACTTTCCTTGCTTGTATTGGGCAACTTTTTTGTTGTACTTGGCATTCGCACCTTTAATCTTGTGTCCATCAACGATCAAACTCTTGCCTAAAGTGGAAACACAAGTTAAGAGGTTGTTCACCCCAGGGTCACATCCCAAAGCCTGAGAATCATCTAATCCCACCGCTTGCTTTTCTTTGACTTGATACACTAATTCCGCCCAGAGTTTTCCATGTTGAGGAAGGACTCTAATTTCTGCAATGTTCCTTTCACCAATATAATTAACCGAAGGGATTGAGAATTCTTCTTGAACCCAATAGTCTTTTATTAATTTACTCATTGGTAAAAGCCAACATCCGTTTTCATAATTCAAACGAAGACTTTGGGCAGGAAAACTAAACTCACATAAGCCTCCTTTCGTTCGATAACTCGGAAGTTTTGGTTTCTGGT
>CAZTXK010000432.1:0-1723 GCA_964617275.1 uncultured Dactylococcopsis sp.
GCTTTCAGAGGATCACTGTAAATTTTACCCCCGAGAATGAAACAGCCCTGCCTTATTAAGGGGGGATCTAAAATGAAGTTACTTTTTACAAATGAGATCATATTGCTATATACCGTTTTCAAAAAGTCAGGTTACAGTCTATCCCCCTAGCCACCCTTTGAAAAGGGGGAACGACGTATTGGTGTGTAGCGCCAATTCTTAAAAATGGTATTATAACTCGCTCATTAGAAAAATAGAGGATGAACAGTTTGTTCACCCTTAAATTCCTATTATTTACATCATTTTTGGAAACTATTGTTACAGTTAACTGGTAACTGCTCACTGGTCACTAATTAGCACGACTTCTTAGAAATGGTATTACAAAGCACCGGCTGCGGTTTGGTCAAAAATTCCTGTTGCAAGATGACTGGTAATATTAATCGCTTGTAATACAGGTGCGCCATCTTTTCCCTCAGGATAATCAATGACACTCACTGCCCCATTTCCTTGTTTAACATTCCAGAAATGACTGGGAGATAGCCCTAATAAGGCACAGAGAATGACTTTATTAATCGCATCATGAGCAACAACAATTCCTGTTTTCATTTCCTCAGGATTTTTTCCTTGTTCTGCAACAATTTCTTCCCAACCCGCGATCGCGCGATCCCAAACTTGCTGTAAATTTTCCCCCTCTGGCATTTCCACAACTTCTGGCGTTTCTTGCCATTGTTTGAGTAATTCAGGATATTCTTTTTGAATTTCTGGCTTTAACTTTCCTTCCCAATTGCCATGACTAATTTCTAATAATTTTTCTTTTAGTTCTAACTGAATTTCTGAGTGATGAGATAAAATTAATTCGGCAGTTTCTTTAGGGCGTAACATGGGGCTAGAAACAGCAAAATTAAGGGAAACCTCTTTGAGAAATTCTGCCGCTTTGCGTCCTTGTTCTTTGCCATTTTCATTGAGAGGAATATCCATTTTGCCTTGAAAACGAGATTCCTTATTCCAGTCAGTTTCCCCGTGACGCACTAATAATAAACGAATCCCTTTATCTTTTCGTGGCGAGGGCAATTTAGTTCCCAAATGAGCAGTTTGATTGAGAGATTCTAATTCCACGGGATCTCCCCAATTGCCTTTAAAATTAAGCACATTAATTGCACAATTAGACTGTTGAATCGAGTGATAAAGTGCGGGGGGAACTCCGATCGCGCTGCTAATTAAACAACGATTAATCCCATTATGAGCAACAATGGCAATGGTTTCCCCATCATGTTGAGAAATAATACTTTGCCAAAACTGTTTTGCTTGTTCGTAGAGAGATAAAACGGGATAATGCTTTTGCCCATTTACTAACATATAAAACTCATGGGGGCGTGTTTTCCAGCATTGATAATCTTCTGGGAAATTGCTCACTACCTCATCTTTTTTCTTTTCTTCCCATAACGGGAGATCCACCTCTTGTAATAACTCAGCAACTTGTAAAGAAGGAGAAACCTCAAAACAATTACGGATAATTTCGGCTGATTCCTTTGCTCTTTGTAAGGGGCTGCAATAAAGCGTTTTAATATCAAGTTGACGCAAGGCAGTCCCCACTTTTTCTGCATCAGTGCGACCTTTAGCCGTTAAAACTGACTTATCACAACGTCCTTGAATCATCTGTTCTAAATTATAGGTGCTTTGTCCGTGACGGATAATAATGACCTTAGTTGCCACAGTTTCTCCTCCAATTCGGTAAACGAGCTTA
>CAZTXK010000433.1:0-1706 GCA_964617275.1 uncultured Dactylococcopsis sp.
CGCGTCCGGAAAAAGGAAGTTGACGGTTGGCTTGATCGGGAACCATTACCCGACCCTGTAAATTGCCATCAAATTGGCTTTCACCGCTATCATCTCTGACACCCGTACCAAAACCGGCACCGCCACCAATATAGTTTCCGCTAAGACCAGTCCGTTGTACACGATTTGAGGTGATCGTTTCTTCTGCGGCTTGGGCAACTCCTGCTGAAGCGAGGGTCACAGTAGCAACAAGGGCAGCAAGACCAAGGACTTTGAAAGACATTTGATTTTTCATGATGAGGGTACAGGTGAAAGTAAGAAAGCAATACCTGCCTCCAATACCTTCATTGTAGAGAGAAGACACAGGAGAGGGGGAAAGGTGTAGTCACTTTCTTAAGTGGCTATGGATATGGGAAAAACCATTGAGTATTGATTATGGGTTAACGTCTTCCTAAAACTCCGAAAAAAAAGAGCAGTCGATACAAACTGCTCCAAATTGGTGTTGAGGAATTTTACAATTGAATTACCACCATTTTTGGGGAGGACGACGGCGGGAACGATGGCTACAGTCACGACGATGATGGTAAGCATATTTTTCCGTTCCTTCCTCTACCTTGGTATTGGTCTCGGTTTCAACACTATGCTGACTAGAAGGATTAGCCGCTTCAGCACTCATAGTCGTTACCGACAAAGTTAAGGAATTGGCTAAATTCTTAAGACGAGTATCTAAGATGAACATTATCATCGCTTGTAATTTTAATAATTTTGCTCAGTGCATCCTAATCCGAACCCAAGTATTTGTCATCGAACAAGGGATCTCTGCTGAGATAGAAACGGATCAATGGGAAAACAACTCTACTCATTACCTGCTCACGGAAGATAATAAAGCCCTAGCAACAGCCCGATGGAGACTGAGTGATCAACACACCGCAAAAATTGAACGAGTTGCTGTCTTAAAAGAAGCACGGGGGAGGGGAGTGGGAACGGAATTAATGCGCTATATTCTCCAAGACATTTATTCTAAGCCCAATATCGAAACGATAAAACTAGGGTCGCAAAACGCAACCATTCCCTTTTACCAAAAGTTGGGATTTCAAGTGCTGGGAAAAGAATATCTTGATGCTGGAATTCCCCATCACCTAATGATTAAAAACAATTCTGATCTATGAATTGAGATGGAATTGTTGATTCAACAGGTTACTCTCGTTTCAAGGCGCGATCGCGCGGTTAAGATTGCACTTCCATACTTCACTACACTTGGCAAGTATGGTAACTGGGCTGATGATAGTATTTAAAAGGGTAATTACTTTCTTGCAATTCTAATGTCTTCACGCCCAAAGCAATCTTGGCAAACTAAGCATGAACAGTTGATTGAAAAACATCAACAATTACTGGAAAGATTTTATGACACAATCCTCAACGAAGATGAAGATACTGATGTCAGTGATGAAATTGCTCAGCTTTCTAGTTTAATCAAGAGTTATCAAGAGTTAGTGGCTGTTCAAAACCAGGATTTGTAGGATTAAAGCAACCATAGATCAATCTGTCATCAGTTTGAAAACATAGGCTTCACTATCTTCCCAATGCTCTGGCAACTCCAAACTGAGCTGACCTCCCTCTACTCTGAAATTAAGGGGTTGATTATCAGCAAGGAAACTAACTGAAACCAGATCATCAAACTTAACTCCATCAATCGTCACGTGGTTATTTCGAGGTGTATCTAAAAG
>CAZTXK010000434.1:0-1680 GCA_964617275.1 uncultured Dactylococcopsis sp.
TAATTTTGTCGTCGCTGTTGTTGTTGCTGATTAAATTCCTGTTCCTCTTCCGACAAGATGGGAGAAGAAATTGGATCACGCATATCCCACTGTAACTCTGATAATAGAACTAAACTTCCCGCAATAATTAAACCTGTGGCTAAAAATTGCCAACCCGTAATCAGGGGAAGGAATGCAATTCCAAACAGATGAATCAAACCCATCAGTATAAATACACGGGATTTCAAGCCCAATCCGGTGAGAAAATAGCCCAGGGCGCAACTTCCCAGCCACAAGGGACACAAATTCATCAAAATAATTCCCCAACCGCCAAAAATACCAAGGTTGGTTAAAGTTAAGGTGAATAGCATTAAGCCGCCCCAAAGATACATCACCCAAGAAAGCTGTTCCACCTTTGTCCAAAAGTTGGTTAAACTGATCATCCACACTGTCGCCACCAGCGTTAAAGCTGACCAAACATAGGCTTGGGTGATCCAACTCAAGGGTAAAAATTGAGCCGTCGTAAAAATCGTTAGCGCAATAATTCCCCATAAAAGTAGGGCTTGATCCACACGGGTATAAAAGCGAGAGAATAGCTGATTATTCCCAATTTCTATATTTATTTTTAGCAGTCCGCAAAGGTCTTGTAAATCGAGGGCAGTTTGTTTACGACGAATAATTGGCTCTGTGGAATTAAAAAAGGTCATAGGATAGGATTTAATAAATCTTAACATTATTTATTTATCTTAACACTACCTGAAGCAGTCAGAGAGGCAACGGCTTTAAACGGATGGACGGAGCTTACCTAATGACACATTCAGCAACCGAATATCGATCGCGCCCTTGTTCTTTGGCTTGATATAAAGCAAAATCAGCATGAGAGAGCAACTTTTCCCAAGAACCTTCAACCGTGGGAATCACAGTTGCTATCCCTAAACTCACCGTCACCTGATCGCTGGAAAGATGTGAAGCATGAGGAATCTTGTGTTGCGCGATCGCGCTTTGGATTTTTTTCGCGATCGTTACCGCCCCAGATTTATCCGTATCAGGAAGCACCAGCACAAACTCTTCTCCCCCATAGCGAGCCACCAAATCAGTAGAGCGTTTAATCGCCTGCGATAAAGTTTCAGCAAGGGTTTTTAAGCACTCATCCCCTTGGAGATGTCCATAATAATCGTTATATTGTTTAAAATAATCAATATCAAGTAAAATCACCGATAGAGGTTCTTCTTCCCGTCTTAACTGTTCCCATTTTTGTTGCAAATAATGATCGAAATAGCGACGATTCGCAATTTTTGTTAGCCCATCTTTTTGAGATAATGCAGTCAGTTCTTGATTAGCGACTTCTAATTGTTCTACTGTTTCCCTCAGTTGTTCTTGCAATTCCACTAACTTCAGATGAGTTTTAATCCGAGCCAACAATTCTGGAGTTTGAAATGGTTTAGTCACATAATCCGAGGCTCCCGTTTCAAAGGCTTCTACTAACCGCGTCACTTCATGGTTAACTGTCAAAAAAATAACAGGAATGTTCGCCGTCTCAGATGAATTTTTGAGCTGCTGACAAACTTCGATCCCATCCATTTCTGGCATCATCAAATCCAAAAGAATTAAATTCGGTTGTGTGCTTTTCACTCGTTGTAAAGCCTCAGCGCCACTGGTAGCAAACGTTAAACGATAAGATTTCGCTAAGAGTCCTCGTAA
>CAZTXK010000435.1:0-1670 GCA_964617275.1 uncultured Dactylococcopsis sp.
CTTTCAGCTCGTTGTCTAATTTCTTCTTTTTTCTGTTGGGTACTTTGATTGGCTTGTAAACTGATATTTTTTTGTAGCCTATCAAATTTTGTAAAAACAGACTTCAATACTGGAGCAATTACTAACTGTGAAAAAGATTCTTGGACGCGATACCGTAAGGTATTCCAAAGTTGTTGTCCACCACTCCACTCTTGAGCGTAGCGGAGAATGGTTCGCATTGTTTCATCATCTATGGTTTCACCATCTTCAATATCATCCTCTATATCTCGAAACCAGCGACGCAAACGTTTATCTCCTGCCGTTGATTGTCGAATGATTCCTGCACAATCCTTAAACATTGCCTGTAAAAACTTTAAGCGTGTTTCTGGCTCAATTTTGGAATCTAAATGACCTCCTTCAATTCCCCAAGCACATTGGGCATAATAGAGTAATCGCGCACTAAAGGGGATTACATCTGGGGAAGTGTCTAACGATAAAACTGATTGAATTTCTGCTTTTAAGCGTTCAATTTGCTGATTTAGAGGAAAATCATCAGCGCCTCTCATATCAACCCGATTTAAGATAAAAATCATGGAGTCTGTGCGACCATTGAGGTATTCCACAACCTCTTTTAATTCTTGTAAGAGACGTTGTCGGTGTTCTTCATCTACTTGTCCATAGTCCAACGCCACTAAACTGCACGATTTCCTAACTTGTGGTTGAATGATTTGTAAATTGGCGCGATCTTGAACTGACTTTAAGCCAGGTAAATCAATAATTTCGAGGTCAATTTCTTCTGGGAGGTTAAGTAAAGCGCGATCGCGCACAGGTAACAGTTGACTTTGAACAGTAATCTGAGGCGCAAGACAATCGGTTCGTTGTTTGCGAGTCTCGTGATAAGACGACATCACCTGTTGGATACGATGATAAAGTTCCGTATCGGTTAAATCAGTCCATTTTCCTGTTTCCCACTGGGCATTTTCAGTGTCTTCAATTAGTAGCTGAACCGTGTCAGAATCTCCCAGTGTTAGAATCCCGCCACTCATTTCGGAACGTTCAATCGGCGCGAGACGGCGACCAATCAAGGCGTTAACAATGGTAGATTTCCCAGAAGAGGTTGTTCCCAGTGTCGCGATCGATAATTTGGGATTTTCTAACCGTGTTTTTGCTTCCTGATATGCTGTTTGAAATTCTTCAATTTCTTGTTTTAACTGCGGATCATAAAAGACATCAGGATGAGTGTTGGCTAACTCAAAAACTCCTTCCCCTAACTGCTGCAGTAGTTCACGGACTGCATTTAAACGTTCTGTTACATTTTCCGCGGTCATTCCCTTTCCCCAAGTTAATGCTGAATTCTGCCAATTTCATCTTTTGTAGCACAGAATTACTGGGGTGGGAGATTCATGTATAATTTCTTAATTTAGATCACAATTTAAGTAATTTCTAATACAAGATCATGGCAAGCTACTATCAAAAGTTGCAATTCTTTAAGCTGTTGTGCATTTTAATTGAGATAGTGTATAGCATAGTGACTAAAACTTGTCCTGAGTTTAATCGCGATCGCCTCTGGTAGCGAATCGAAGATTCGATCGCGCTTTCCCCCGACAAGTCAAGTAACACTTATTCCAATTTTTTGATATTTTGAAACGCCATGATAATTAAAGAATCATTGGTTCTTAGTTTATCAAAGT
>CAZTXK010000436.1:0-1628 GCA_964617275.1 uncultured Dactylococcopsis sp.
AATGACTAGCCAAACCGATAGCCAAAGCCACGCACCGTAACAATATATTCGGGTTGAGAAGGATCAGGTTCGAGTTTTTCCCGTAGCCAGCGAATATGAACATCAACTGTTTTGGTGTCTCCCAGAAAATCAGGCCCCCAAACCTGTTCGATGAGTTGTTCCCGTGACCAAACTCGTTTGGGGTAACTAATAAACAATTCGAGAAGTCTAAACTCTTTCGGAGAAAGGGTCAATTCTCGCTCACCAATCGTAGCGCGACATTCCTGAGGAAAGAGGGTAAGATCTTGATAGTTTAAAGTTGGGGCATGAGGAACCTGACTAAAACGATATCGCCTCAATAAGGATCGACAGCGAGCAATCAGTTCTGGCATACTAAAGGGCTTGGTAATGTAGTCATCAGCCCCCACTTCTAACCCCAAAACGCGGTCAGTTTCACTGGCTTTGGCACTAAGAACAAGAATCGGAATAATATTTCCCTGATAACGTAGCCAACGACACAGATCCAACCCATTAATTTCTGGGAGCATGAGATCAAGGACAATGAGATCGTAGGGACATACTTCCTTATTGTCTTCTGTGGCTTGTAAAAGGTTAGAGGCAACTCGTCCATCTTTAGCAATCACAACCTCATAGCCTTCTTTTTGTAGGGATAAGACGACCATCTCTCGAATTAAGTCGTCGTCTTCCACCACCAAGATGCGAGCAGGTTGAGTTAAATCCTGATTAGAATATGTTTTTGGTATCTCTAGAGACAGCATAAATTTCAAAAAGGGTTAAATGGCTCTAGTTAACATATATCTTAAAACAGGACATTTTGTTTAAACTCTTCCCGATTTTTTTAGGGTTAACCTAGAAATAGTTGCAAGAAATTATTTTCCTTATTCTATGTTATTGCATTTACAGACTTGGCAGGAAGTAGAGCGTTATCTAGAAACCTCACGAGGAATCATTGTTCCCATCGGTTCGACGGAACAACATGGCCCCACAGGCTTAATCGGCACAGATGCCATTTGTGCAGAAGTTATTGCGAAAGGAGTCGGAGAAGCAACGGGGGCGTTAGTCGCTCCCACTTTAAATCTTGGGATGGCGTTACATCATTTAGCGTTTCCAGGGAGTATTAGTCTGCGTCCCACGACTTTAATTGCGGTGGTTCAAGATTTTATTACCAGTTTAGCTGGTTCGGGATTTCAGCAATTCTTTTTCATTAATGGGCATGGTGGCAATATTGCCACACTGAAGGCGGCGTTTCCCCAAACCTATGCTCATCTAGCCGATTTAAAACTCCCCGAGGCAGATCAAGTACGTTGTCAGGTGGCAAATTGGTTCATGTGTCGAGAAGTGTATGAGTTAGCGAAACAATTGTATGGAGACGAAGAAGGTTCTCATGCTACGCCTAGTGAGGTGGCGGTGACACAATATGTTTATCCCGACGCGATTAAAGAGGCTTTTCTAGAAAAAGAAGTAGCTTCGGGACATCCCATTTATAGCGCCACTGATTTCCGCCGTCACTATCCCGATGGTCGCATGGGATCTAATCCTGCTTTAGCCACCCCTGAACATGGCAAACAATTATATGAGGTGGCGGTGAAGACGTTAAGTTCTTCTTATCTTAAGTTTATCGGTGAGTC
>CAZTXK010000437.1:0-1618 GCA_964617275.1 uncultured Dactylococcopsis sp.
AAAACTATTAACTTAAGGCTTGTTTACGCTTTTTGAGATAGCGATATCCTAAAAATCCGCCTAGAGCAACTAAGCCCATTGTTCCTTCAGTTTCAAAGGGTACTGCTTCTGGGTTACTAGAACCTTTTGTGATAACCCGGACTACATCTTGATTATTAGAAAAGATTACATCAAATGAATTAAAGTCAACTCGATCAGAAGAAGTAAATGTAAAACTATCACCACTGCCACCGGCTTGATTAACATCAAAAGTAACAGAAGGACTTAATTCTTTATTTCCTTCATCAATAGAATCATTATCGGTTTGTATCCCAAGTATATCTTGATCGAAAGTGATACTACCAGATTCACTTTCTCCTGAGGAGCCTATCGGATCATAAAAGAAATAAAAACTATCTACTTGAGTACCTGTGCTAATGATACCTCCTCCATCACTTCTATTACCATTACCAAAAGTCTTTCCCAAAGAACTTGAAGTAATCTCTATTGGCAAATCACTTGTAAGTTCAAAATTATCTCTTTCCTTAAAAAAGGATATTTTATCATCATCTTCAAATACTCCTTCAGTAACATCACTAGGAGAGCCTCGATCTATTAAATTATTAGTAGTAATTGCACTAATAGGTTGTGCAATACCTACAACAACACTAAACACCGATAAAGCACCCAGATACTTTGCAATTTTCATAAAAACCTCCTCAGACATACATAATTTTCATGAAAATTTGTACTTATAAAAAGTACTAGATTATTTAATGGATTTCAACCAGTGTGGGGAGAATAATTAGCTTAAGCTAGCTTCTCAACCTGCCATGCTGCCTCTCTCCCAATATTTCCGGCTCGAGTAAAAAGAAATACCCCACGTTGCCATTGGGAGCCATGAGGTTTAGCTCCTACTAACTCCTGTACTTGTTTCGTTGTCAGTAACCATCCTTTCTCGCTGGCTTCCTCTAGTTCAAGCCAGTTCTGAATAGGTGATCGCGCTCAAAAATCGAATCAAGTATAAGAGCTAAAAGTACAGAGTAGGTTAACCACCAAAACTAGCTAAACCATTTTTGATGTCAAATAGCAGTCAATCCAAACTTTTCGCAAAACTAGTATTTGAAAGGGAGATAGCCGGTTTCTGATTTCGGGCGTTTTGATAGTTGCTTTTGACTAACTTTTCGCATAATCGTAAAAACGGAAGATCGCGCCCTTCAATTTTCCTTCCGAAACTCCCAAGGTGGTGTTCCTGTTAACTGATTTTCTTTGGATGCCTGCGCGATCGCGCCTCGATTCGGACAATTTCCGCTATAACGTTTGTAATGCCAAGCGTGACCTTCCCTTACCATTTCCGCATTAATAAAACTTTCCCCTAGAAAAATTTCTGCGACTGTTCTACCATAATGATCTTTTTCAATACGGTTAACTCCAATCTTTTGATGATCTCCTAGGCGCGATCGCAGATAATTCCGAGACTCAATCCCCCCAGCTTGGGCGATCTCAGGGGCATCAATCCCGCATAATCTCAGCTTTAATTCCTCACCTTTACAAAACACGCGCAGGGTATCGCCATCATAAATGGAGCCAGCTTTCACCGTGCATTGTTCCTCGGCTGTTGATGTTTTTTCTAGGGGAA
>CAZTXK010000438.1:0-1604 GCA_964617275.1 uncultured Dactylococcopsis sp.
CCCTTAATCCCCCCAACCCCCCTTCGTAAGTGGGGCAAAGAGGGGATCTGAATGTAGCACTAATTATTCAAGATGGTATTATTTTTTAGTTTCTGTGGTTATGGTTTCAATTTCTTCATCAATCGTTTTAACCATGGGATAAGATTTCTGATTAGAATAAAGTTGTTTCGCTTTTTTGAGAGCGTTAATTGCCTCTTTATTATTGCCTTTTTCTTTAAGGGCTAATCCTAAAACGCGATGAGGTTCGGCAAATTTATTGGGTTTAATTTTCGTTGCTTTTTGAAACTGCGCGATCGCGCTATCAATTTTTCCCTGTTCCATATAGACTTTTCCCAGTTCAATATAGCCATCAACATTTTTAGGAGAGGTTTCAGTTAAGGTTTCAAAGGTAGAAATCGCTTCCTTTAAGTTTCCTTGTCTCACCATAGACTTCCCCAAGAATAATTGGGCTAAATCATTACTTTTTTGTCGGGCGATAATCTGTTGAAATATCGGAATTGCTTCACTATATTTTTCATCTTCGTATAACTGACAGGCTTTTTGGAAACGACGAGACAGGAGGAAACTTCTCCCCAAGACAATTCCGACACCGAGAAGAATGCCAATAACAGAAACTAAAGCGATAAGATTAGTAGGATTATTTAATTCTGACATTTTAAGCTAAAAAACAAGCGACAGGAAATAGTAAGTATTCTAGATAAAATAATTTCCAAATAAATTGATAAAACTGCGCGATCGCGCTTCTGTTCTCTAAATCAACATTTTGGCTACGCCACCATAATAGAAGTAATAATCCCCCATGTGTCATCCCCACAAAGATAGGATTAACCTCTGGCAGCCAGAGGAATGAGGCGAGAATTACTCCGACATAACAGACACTGATAATCCCCCGAGTGATATTTAAGATAGCTGGTTTCCCTAATAATAAAGTAAAGGTAGTGATATTATATTCTTTATCCCCTTCTAAATCGGGAACGTCTTTAAAAATCGCGATCGCGATCGTGAAAACTAAAATAAATAAGGTTAACGCCCATATCGCAGGGGGAATTACTTGTTCTTGGGTTAAACTTTGACGAAAGTGTAAAAATAGACCTAAGTTAACAATTACCCCTCGCACGGTAAAAATACATAACGCGGCAAAAAAAGGAAATCGTTTTAAGCGAATGGGGGGAAGGGAATAAGCGGTTCCAATGGCTAAACTTACTCCAATTGTCAACAGCAACCAGGGAGTGGAAAATAAAGCCAGACTAACGGCTAAAATTCCTGTTATACCAACAATCCACTGTCCTTGCTGATAGGAAAATTCCCCTGAGGCGACGGGTAAATCAGGTTTATTAATTTTATCAATGGAAACATCTTGCAACTGATTTAAGCCCACAATATAAATGTTCCCATTTAAGCAAGCTAGCCAAGCGGTTATCAAGGGAATTAGGTTATTAACATTGAAAGAAAGCGGGTAAAGCGCGATCGCGATAAAATATAACGCAAAAACGCTTAATGTGGTTCCAATAACGGTATGAGGGCGCGAAAATTTCCACAGACTTTGTAACCAGCCACTCGGGTTATTCCAAAAATTTTGTTCTAAATTTGATTCATTGGTCATT
>CAZTXK010000439.1:0-1598 GCA_964617275.1 uncultured Dactylococcopsis sp.
TTGGATTTTCAACATCTCCTTGTCTTCTAGGTATTAAATGTATATGGCAGTGGAAAATGGTTTGCCCTGCTACTGCTCCACAATTCATCCCAATGTTGAAGCCTTTAACAGAATTATCTATAGCAAGTATTTCCTCTTTAACAGAGTGTAATAGCAAATCACATCCAATTAATTCATCAGTATTTAAATTAAAATACTCATCTACATGACGTTTAGGAATAATTAATGAATGTTGTTGAGTAACTGGAAATTTGTCGCGTATAGCGTAGGCAAGCTCATTTTCAACAACTATTTTATCCTTGGGAATATTACAGAATAAACAATTACTTTTTTCCTCACTCATTGCTTCCTTTTTAACCTATCTACTATTTCTGGAATGGCTGACCCCACCACTTCCAATTTTCCTTATTAAACGGTGATCGCCACTTATAGATTAACTCTGATTCTATCTTCTGGCGCGATCGCGTGTCTTCAGGAACATCATAATAGAACGCAGAACAGGCTTGAACCTCTAAATCATAATAACGATGTAAGCTGATGTAATTTGAAATGTAGCGTTCGCAGTCGTGGTTAGTCCCACTATTACCAAGCGCGATCGCGAACTGTTTGTTTCGTTTCTCCAATATAAAGAAGAATGGGCATTGCCATATCTAGGATGAAATACAAACAACACTGATCTCCATGGTCTGGCATCGAATAAAACTCTGGATTATGAAGTTTCAAGCTAAACAGATCAATTATCTCGGCAGTCCTATGATATGCTAAATCTTTACTTTAACGTTGGTAGTTTTTCTGCGCGACGCGCTGAGAAGTAGAAATAGGTTAACTTAATTAGGCTTTTTCCCAATCAGTGCATAAACTAGCTTCCTACATTCTCGAAGAAACCATGCGATTCCATCTTTTAAGTAAAATAAATACGCTGCGCTAATAATCCACGTAATTATAAATAGGGGCATGATCTTTTCAATATATCTTTCTTCAGTCATCGAACTTGTGCCAGTTATCACTTCAAAATCCAGCCAGATTAAAAAGCTAATCAAAATAGCAAATAAGTAAATCACCCAATAAGCCCACCCATTAATCCAGCAACGCCAGCGGGGGAACCACACTGGGAAATCTTCTCTCGGATCATCGTGCAAAAGTTGGTAAGTGTGAGCAAAAAAGAAAGGGGGAAATACAAAAAAGAACCCTAACCAAAACACACTAATCAAAGAAGATGGAGGTTGTCCTTTAGTAAGGGAATCTAGGAGAGAAGATATGATCACCAAATTGCCTGAAATACGCAAAATAAAAACAACTGGTACACTAAGAAGTAACAGTTCAATCGACCTAAGCCAATGTCGTCTCGGCTTTGGCAACCAGAAAGGGAATTTCATAAAACTAAAAAGAACACGCTAATCAAATCATACCCTCGGTTAGATACAAGAGGACATGAGAAACCAGAAAAGTTCTTGGGAAGTTCCTATGAGGGAGTGCTAATTAGTGACAATTTCAGCGTTTACAATGGCTATCTGGTAGGAGAGCAACTATTCAACTATGGGAATTAATCAATTGCCATAGTTTGTAAGCAGGGTAATGTTTACTGGTTTCTTTAGGAA
>CAZTXK010000440.1:0-1594 GCA_964617275.1 uncultured Dactylococcopsis sp.
AATCACTCTTACTTCTCAGCCGAGAAACCCCTCTCCAATTACAGCTACAAGCCTAGATCAACTGCCACACGATGGGCGCAAGCAAACCCGGAAAACGCAACTGCATTTAAGCCTTGACCGGGAAACGTGCTATCTCCGACACAATATAATCCTGAAATCGCCGTTTGATTAAAAGGCATTGCTAATAATCCCATTAATTTTTTCTGGGGAATTGGCCCATACGTGCCATCATCGCGCCCTAAAAATCGTCGATGGGTGCGAGGAGTTCCGACTTCTTGATAGTCTAATCCCGCCTCTAAACCGGGAAAGATTTTTTCTAGGCGTTGGATAACTTTCGCCGCCGTTTCTTCTTTTTTCTGTTCATAATCTTGCGGTGATAATCCTTGCCAATCATCAATCCAATGCGGCGTAAAAACATGGAAAATATGACAACCCTCTGGCGCTAAACTAGGATCTAAGAGTGTAGGAATCGAGAGGAAAATTGTCCCTTCAGGTTCTTCCATTTTCTCCCAGTCTTCTAAAAGAATATGATGACAGTCAGTATCTGGCGGAATAATATCAGCGTTGACTCCTAAATGAAGACTCAGAAAACTTGGAGATTTCTTATAACGTTGTTGCCATTTTTGTTCTTTTTTCGGCTTTTGTACAGATAAGAGTTTGTCAAACGTATCCCAACGAGTGGCATTAGAAATAATCCGTTTTCCCCGATATTCTCTCCCATCGGCTAAACGCACGCCCACTGCTTTATTATTTTCGATAATAATTTCTTTCACTCTGGCTTTATATTCGATTTTACTACCTTTTTTCTCTAAGCCTTCGACTAACTTTTGGGCAATTTGCCCTACGCCTCCTTTGGGATAGTTAATTCCCCCATAATGTCGATCTGAAAAAACCATTCCCGCATTAATCATCGGCGTTTTTTCTGCTGGCACAACTGACCAACAATAACATTCAATATCAATAAACTTTAGTAAGTCAGGATCATTAATATAACGGCGGGCAATATCTCCCACATTTTGCGGTAAATATTTTACTAAACCCAGACAAGCAAAGGGATGTTGAAAGAAGACTCTCGTTAAATATCTGGGTTCTTCTAGAGAGAGTAATTCCATGGAGTTGAGACAGTTGAAAACTTGCCAACATTCATCATAAAATTTACGGATTCCCTCTGCTTCGTGGGGAAATTGATTAATCAGTTCTTGAATAAATTTTTCGTACTCGCGATGAACTTTAACCTCTAAATTATTGGGAAGGTGATAATGAATTTGAACCGGATCAGGAATTGTCTCAAGGGGGGTTTCTACGGCTTCTAAAGCACGGGTTAATAAGTTGGTTGTTCCCTGTGAACCAAATCCAAAAATCATGGAAGCCCCGACATCAAAGCGATAACCTTGACGTTCAAAATAACCGGCACTTCCTCCCGGAATGATGTATCGCTCTAAAACAAGGACATTGGCTCCTTTTGCAGCCAGTTGTGTGGCGGTGACTAAGCCTCCAATGCCTGAACCAATGATAATTACATCGTAGAGTTGGTCGGTGGTTGCAGTCGGTGACTGCTTAGGGGAAACGGTGGTCATTTACTGTTCTCTAGCTT
>CAZTXK010000441.1:0-1590 GCA_964617275.1 uncultured Dactylococcopsis sp.
TAAAGAATTTATGTCAGAACAACTTACTATTTTTCCCGAGACTCCCGATTATCAAAAACTAAGTTAATGCTAATGAGATTACTGCTATTCCAAACTTGATGGCACTAATTGTCCCCAATTTCCCCTTTTTTTAGGGAAATGTTATAATTGGATCACCATCAGGTGGATGCCAACCGCCACGAATCCAAAGACGACGTGCGCGTTTGATAGAACCATCATCATGGTAATCGTCATTCATATCTAGGCGTTTAACTGTCGCTGATACTTCAAGACTGGACAATACTCCACATTAAATGTCAAAGCAAAGCAGTCATAGCGTACTTCAAGAAGTACGGTGGTATCCCACAACGCTTTGGGGAATTTCCTCAAAGCTCTTTTTAGACTTCTTTGATGGGGTCAGAATCGAGCCAGATTTGGCGCACTGACACTCCTGTTTAAAGGCTTAGAAGCATTTTAAACTAAAACTTAACACAGAGTCAAGTTATGACTAAGTCAACTTATGTCAACCAATCTAAGCGTGTAGATTAAATACCCGATTGATTAGAGCCCAAAGATGTCCAATTGTGTCAATTATTGTCAAGTAAAAGTAGTATTAGGAGTCAACTCTTCCCATCGGCGTAATCCCCACAATATTCTGCTTGTTAGCAGACCAAATAAAATGCTCTGACCACCTATGAACTCTGGGATTAAATAGGGAAACAACTTTTTGCGTTTCAGGATCAACACTATCGGTAAAGTTATATCTGCGAGAGTTGCAACGATGGCAGGCGAGAGCAAGATTTTCTTCAGAATCACTTCCTCCTAGCGATTTAGGAACAATATGATCCAATGTGAAAAGAGACGCGCTGGCTTCTTCCGATGAATGACAGTATTCACACAAAAAATTAGCACGCTCACGAATGCGTTGGCGGTTAGCGGGACTGATGCTCATGAGTCGGCAATAATCCGAGCATTCATCAAGGTGAAAATCCGATCAAGTTCAGTAATTCCAGCCAGTTCAGCAGTTTCTTCAGGTGTTAACAGATTGGCTTTTTGCCGATCTAGCAAGATTTCCAATCGGTTTTGCAGTTCATCAGTAAACTTGAAAAGATTTAGTCCTCTCACTTTTTCAATCTCAATGCCAGTTTCAATCCAAGAGGAAGGTTGTACCATTGTTTGAGTAATCATCACTCATCCTTTTGTCTCTCTGCTTCTACTAACATTAATGTAGCACTTGGCAAGTCGCCAGGTTCTGCCTAATTGGTAGAATAATTTCCTGAGAGCTTTGGCATCAAGTTTCAAACTGAAAAACTCTGCGATCGCGCTTCCCTTTTTAACTGTAACACTCCTGATGATTTCGCCCAACTCTAAAGAATTTATGTCAGAACAACTTACTATTTTTCCCGAGACTCCCGATTATCAACAACTCAATCTTCCTCATAGTGATATCAAAATCTATCGTAACTTTTTTGATGCCAAAAGCAGCGATCGCTTTTATAGCAAGCTAGAACAAGAAATTAATTGGAAACAAGAATATATCAAACTTTACGGGAAAGAAAATCCTGTTCCCCGTCTCACTGCCTGGTATGGAGATAGCGGCTATGCTTACAC
>CAZTXK010000442.1:0-1564 GCA_964617275.1 uncultured Dactylococcopsis sp.
CATCCCTTACCGCAATTATGGCAAGGAGAGATGATTCGCTTTCAAAGTTATGCCACCCGTCAAGAGGAATTAACTGCACTAGCCCAACAAATTTTTACTAACCTGCGGCAAGAAGGGTTACGCCCCAGTCGCAATATTTTGGTATTAGTATTAGGAGAGAGTTTTGTCAGCCGACGCTTAGAAACCACAGTTGCTCAATTTCTCTATCAGCAAGGCATTGATATTTATCTGCCCAGTGCCCCTGATTGTAATATTTTTGAAACTCCTTCCCAGCAGCGTAACCCGAATCAGTTTTGGTGTGAAGGCGGGGTGACTGTGTCTCGCATTCATCGCGCCAAAGGACAAGAGGCGGATATGGTGTATATTATAGGGTTAGATCAAGTGGCGCAAGCAGAAGCGAATATTTATCTCCGTAATCAATTATTTACTGCCATCACTCGCACTCGCGCTTGGGTAACCTTAAGCGGTATCGGCAGTTATCCCTTTTATGACGAGTTACAGCAAGTGATGGCGAGTGGGGATACCTTTCGCTTTATCTATCGCCAACCCCCCCAAAGACAAATTCCTGTAACAGCAATGGGAGAATTTCTCATGCGCTATGAGGCAGGGGAACGGAATTTTCAAAATATTGAGTTACCGGGGATGGTATTAAGTTATTTTGATCTCAAAGGCTGTAATTTTATTGGGGCAAACTTACAAGGGGCAAATTTGAGTCATGCTTGTTTAGAAGGGGCAAATTTAGTGATTGCGAACTTAGAAAATGCTAATTTATCCGATGCGAATTTACGCAAAGCAAAGTTAATGGAGACGAATTTAAACAATGCTTGCTTAGACGGTGCTGATCTGACCCATACTGATTTATATTGAAAGAATAGCCTTCAGATGACCCGTTACTGACTATGAGTTTATTCAAGCGCGATCGTGTTTTAGTTCCCATCGACTTTTCCGAATCCTCCTTTCAGGCATTACAAGAAGCCATTCAGGAAATGGAGAATACTGAAAAAGTTCATATCCTTCATATTTTACGCCCGCTTAATCCTGGGGATCCCGGGATTATTTGGCATACAGTGGATAATGACACGCGCCGTCGTCACGTAGAAAAAGCCTTTTATAAACGCTTTCCCGAACCCGAATATAAAAAAGCCCCTTTTAATGTTGAGATTGGAAAACCGGCTCGAAAAATTCTTGATTATGCCAAGAAACATGACATCCAATTAATTATTATTCCCTCTCACGCCCACAAAGGATTAAATCGTTTTGCTTTAGGTTCTGTTGCAGAAAGAGTGGTTCGTCAAGCCCCTTGCCCCGTCTTAGTTTTACGGGACTAAAAATCTCCTAATACAATTTTAATGTAAAATGCAAAAAAAACTGCTAAAACTGTTACTACTTATAAGATCCCAATTATACGGATTTTGGGAGATTCTAACCTAGTATTTTATAGCAAAAATTGGGGTGAAAATTGAAGTTCAATTGAGGCAAGGAAATAATGTCGCGTCTCTACGAAAAGGATTATGCCAATTGGGCAGAAATAATGGCAAGTTTACTACAGGAAAAGCGGTTTAAT
>CAZTXK010000443.1:0-1560 GCA_964617275.1 uncultured Dactylococcopsis sp.
CAATCAGCCTTCCTCGATCGAGGGGTCACAAGAAGATGCTCATTAATTAAGAAAATAATCACCTGACAGCCACGATGGTTCCATCACGAAAAAAAGGCTTTCAAAAATTATTTATTTTTCGTAAAAAAAGTAAGAAATCGCTTATTAAAAATAAGTTTTATAGTAAGGTACAATGCTTCCAAGCAAGTTTTCCTAAAGTTAATTTCATCAATGTTAATTTCAAGGGAGCAATCCTTACCAAATGCAGTTTTAAACAAGCCAAATTTTCAGGAATTGATTTTTTAGGAACAAATCTTAGAAAATCTAATTTTTTACAATCAGATTTTAGCCATTGTTTATTTGTCAATGCACTATTAGATAAAGCTAATTTCAAAGGGTGTACTTTTACTAATTGTGTATTTGTTAATACCAACCTTTACCGTTCAAAACATTTACAAATCAATGATTCTAATCAAATCTTAACAAGCTACCCCACCCTGGAAATAAGTAGTTCTTTAAAATTTGCCTTAGATGAATTAAAACAAAATGAATATCTTTCTAATAATAGAGTACTGCACTTAAAAGGTGGTAAAATTAACCAGTTAACGATCAAGCTTTTGTTGGAACGCTTTAGTGAAGCTGAATTACTCAAAAAACTACACTTAGTTAAAACCAAATTGGCAAAAACAATTGTCACTGCAAAATCTTTATCAGATTTTATTGACACTGTTTAGAAATTAAGGTAGCTTGAAATCGTCCCGCCCCATCCAATCGAGAGATTGGAGACGCTAGAAGATTATTGGGGACTTGATTCAATAGCTAGCATTCGAGAGGTGATGACTATGGTATCAAACTTAGCAACAGTAACTGGTTTTTTAACCTTACTATTTAATATGTGTTTGAATTTCATTAGTAATCACTCTCGATTGTTTGGGGTTGATTTTCTTTTTTCTGATTAACGTATTTCTTCTCTATTGGCACAATCACGATTATTTTGTCGATGTATTCTGTTGCCAATTCCAAATGCTGTCTGGGATGGGTAATTTTTCAATTCGGACTTTCATAAATTTCATAGGCACAGATCCCTGCAGAGAAGCCCATCAAAAGAAGATCGCGCTTACTCGCGTTTGTACCAAACTTACAAATCTAGTGCTTCCCGTAACTCCTCTTCCGTACTTCCTTCCAGTTGATCCGCTTCCTTAAGTAATAAATCCACTGCCAGTCTGATTAAGGTATTTTCTGTAATTCGCTCTCCTCCCTTTCGACGGCGGTTTAATGTCCGTGCCAAAGCCGTTAAATCATCAAACTGATCTTCTCGCAGTCGCGTTTCTTTTCGTAACAGAGTCAGGTATTTTGGTTGTTTGTTAGTTTCGGACTCTGTAAGTTTGTTAGTTTGTTCCTCTGTTGGTTTGGTACTGCTAGAGCCTGATTGTTTCTTCATTTGTAATTCTGTTTCTTCGTTACTGCCAGTGTCTGTTTGTTTGTTTTTTGGTAAGTTTGTTTCTTTGTTACTAACAGAGTCTTCTCTCTTGGTAGTTTGTGGTTCTGTTTCTTCGTTACTATCAGAGTCTGTAACTTTGG
>CAZTXK010000444.1:0-1553 GCA_964617275.1 uncultured Dactylococcopsis sp.
CGTCTTCCACCATTTCTAATTGTCGCAATCGACACGCTTCCCCTAATCCAACAATTCCAGTAACATTAAGCGTCCCTGATCGCATTCCTCGTTCATGATAGGTTCTATGGGAGTTTTCCCCACAGCTTGAGAAGCATTGCAGAATAAAATTGATCAATTATATGACCAATCTGGACTAAAACCTTGAATCGTTGCCAAGGAAATCAAGGGCTGGATTGTTAACTCGTATGCCTTGCTTAACTTATCTAAATCAAGTAAATCTTCAGGATCATTCATTTTCAACTCAGAGATATAAGATTCAACAGTATTCAACCATTTTTTATGACTCATAACTTCATGAGAAACTTTCAAGCCAAAATGTTGCAGTTTTACAAAATCAGTAAAATACTTTTCAGATGGTAAATAATTAGATTTAGATGAGTTAATACTAGGAGCAGTAGGGATTAAATTCCAAAGCTGATCATGAGCAACAAATGACCAAGGCAAGTAATGATCTAAACTCATTTTTTTACTATCCAAAGGTTGTCCTGAATAAATACAATTAACGGGCTGAACTTCTAAAATTTGTTTCCAATACTTGGTTTGAGGCGATAAAGAACCTCTTTGCTGAGGCATAAAGATTTTATTAACAATATTGGGAATATTAGGGTTACGCTTTTGCATATATTTAACCCATTCCCAAGATGCCCAGCCTCGGATAATGGCATAGTATTTTTCTAAATAGGTTGCCCAGTCAGGATGAACAAAAATAGATTGACAATTACTGTAATCTGTTCCGTCAAACTTATAAAGAGGCTTCTTGGACTCGAAATATTTCTCAGCGATCGCTGGCATTGCTTTTTCTAAATCATTACCTCGCCCCTTACTAACATTGTGCGCTTTCAGTTCTGCATCTAAAAACGAAGCAACCAGACGAAACGGAACATACCGTTTAAGGTGGGCAATAGAATCACTCAAATTTTGAGAAGCAATTGTGGATCGTAATAACTTCTTATCAGTATCAGTAAATTGAAGGATCGGTTCTGTAATTTCTAATTGCAAAGAATCCAGCTTTTGAGCAATTTTATCTTGAGTGCCAAAAGACAGCTTAAAGTAAGTGTGCGGATACCAAGCATTAGCTAGCATTTCCACAATTAGTTCTTGGAAACTAATCGAAGAAAGGACTTCAAACTGTCGCCGTTTCAGAATATCTAAAAGCGAAAGAAAAAAGAGATATTTATAGGAAGTCGTGCAATCAAAAAAGAGGCGAGAGAGTGCAGCAACATCAACTTGATCTGAATCAGGTAGTTTTCCAGAATTAACCCTAATCAGTGTTGGGGATTCGTGTGTTGTTAGATGCCCTAGATAGAGTTCTACAAATTCTCTAGAGGCTTCTGGGTTAATTGCTTGGATCGCTTGAACAATTTCTGTAACTCTTTCGGCACTGGGATCGATTTGTCCATGAAACCAACGAAAGATGATAGGACGATCCACTCCTAACTGTATCGCCAGTCGGCTTTGGCTGATGCTGTAAGAGGTTAATACTTGTTTGAGTGCTTCACTTACTCTTCCCA
>CAZTXK010000445.1:0-1547 GCA_964617275.1 uncultured Dactylococcopsis sp.
TAAGCCACCAATACCAGCTCCAACTATTGCAATTTCATTCTGCATAAGTTTTTTCGATGAAGAATGCTACAGATAATCCGTAGCATATTTTTTTAACACCGTTTTGGACAATTAGCGCCACATTCATATCCCACGTTCGCCCCCTTAGTAAGGGGGTTGGGGGGATCAACTGTAATCTGCGACTTTTTCAAAATGGTATAACAAGGAATATTTAAGGGATTAAGCGTTGACTGCTTTCGTGGTAGAGGTTTCTGTTGTCTGAGGAACTGCTTGCGATTTAACAGCGCGAAACATTCCGAATCGACAAAGCCCAGCACCAAATCCTAATCGCATCAACAGCATCGTGGGGACTTCTCGGAGTGATTTAATGAAGCCTGAAAAACCAAACTTAATTAACCCTTTCGGTCTCGCAATTCCTTGCCAAATGGAGGCGAACCAAGAGGGAAGAGTTTCTTGCGTCCAATCTGCTGTTACCACTTCCCCTTCTATTAATCCTGTGGCTGCTAGTTGCTCAGAAAAGCCTTCAATACTGGAAAATGCAGGATGCGACCACTGGTCTAAGAGTTGACGCATGACGATTCTTTCCCAGAAATTGAGGGGTTTTTGACGGTCATCTCGCTGATTCCAGTCAGCAACCACTAGAATTCCTCCGGGTTTTAAAACCCGTACCATTTCTGAAGCATATTTCGCTTTGTCTGGCATATGAGGGCCCGCCTCAATTGACCAGACTACATCGAAACTATTATCGGGAAAAGATAATCCTAAAGCATCATCCACTTGAAATTTTGCCGTAACCCCTTCAGGCGTTAATTCAGTTGCCCGTTCTACTTGTTTCTGACTAATGGTTACCCCTGTCACATCAAACCCATAATCTTTCGCTAAGATACGAGTGCTTCCACCAATGCCACAACCGACATCTAAAACGGTTGTCCCGCGCGGTAAAGAATCTAAACCGCCCCATTTCACCATTTCATGGACAAAGTCAGCTTTGGCTTGTAAAAAATCTTTGCCTCGCGGCGGTGAACCATAGTGACCTAAATGGATATGTTCGCCCCAGTAAAATTCTAGGATTCCATCTTGCGTCCATTCGTCGTAGGAATTGGCGACTGTCTCCGACGATTCATAACTACGAGCAGTGATTAGGTAGATCACAAGACCAATCACAAGGAGCAATGCTAAAAATCCAAGAGCGTAGTAAAGGTACATCAATAAAACCGTAATATTTATTTACAATGCTCTAATTATAATATCAAATTTTGAACGAAAGTGGGACAGTCCCCATCCTCACTAAAGCTCCGGTCAGCGTAGCGGAGTGGGGAAGGATAGCACAGAAATTAGAGGGTACTCTTCGAGAAGTCGCTTCGCGCCTACGATACCCGATAATTTCTCAATACTATTGTTAGAATTAAGATTAAGATCCCTCAGTTCAAAAAGACTGGCAATGGCAACAACCCGTCGAGTCACCTTCAAACTGTATCCCAAAAAGTCCACCGAGCAAAAACTCCATTATGCGAGAAAATGTCATTGCGACTTATATAATGCTGCGC
>CAZTXK010000446.1:0-1541 GCA_964617275.1 uncultured Dactylococcopsis sp.
GTCGCCAGCAGTTAATCAAATGGAAGCATCGCGTCTTTAAGCATCAAGAGAAGGTGCGGTTTTTTCCGAAAGTTTGTCAGATTGACCTAAAAGTTAAAGGATTCTTGTGTCGCGTTCCCGATTCAGTTTAGCTGAAGGGCTGAGAATCCTACGACTACAATTTTAATTTAGTCGTAGACGGGGCGTATGAACATCTGAGGAAACCTCAGATGACAGCCCCTCATGAATCAGCCCAGTTGCGGTATACTTAAATAAGTCTCGCATGGGAGACAATTCGGCGATAACCAAGCCAAGTTATGAAGAAATTTTCTTTCTTTTCCATGCTTTTTTACCTGCGGGACGCGGGAGTAGCCTATCGCCTAAATGTCAGACTTGGAAGTGTAGTTCTGAGAACTTCATGGAAAAGCATTTTATTGGGTAGGAAGCCTCTCTTACAATCTTGGATTTAAGAGAGGTAGTTCACTTGGTTATGTTGAAGCGTTTGATAAGTTTCATGGAGCGAATCAATTACTTCCGCCAGCATCTCTAAATCAAGAGATTCGCTATCTTGACTCGTTGTTGAAGTAAGTTGGTCAGTTTGCTTAACAGTCATGATTGCTCCTTATTTGGAAGCCGTTGTTGCCTTCTTTTATTCTGTAGGTTGTAATAGGCTCTTGTATGCACCGACTCAACAAATTTCATCAATGCTTGTCAATCGAAGCAATGATCTAATTAATCATCACATAGGGGATTAATGACTTCTAAAAACGTAAATCCTTCAAAGTCCTCAACATTAACTGTGTAAATTCCTGAAATTTGATTATCTTTGAGGATTGCAACAATGGCGACATCAAAGATTCTTTTACGAGAGCTTACCTGTCCAAGTAATTCTATGGCATTGTCTAAATAACTATCTTTTTGGGTGAGAATAGTAATTCCTGTTTCAAGATAGTCTTGAACAATTGCCGTTGCTTGGGAAATTGATAAAGGCGTTTTCAGTTTGTTGGAAGTAACCACACTAATAAATTCAATGAAAACCTGTGCGGGAATGCAAACACCTAAACTCCCGTTTTCATTTCTCTCGTTCATTACAGTTTCTATAAAACTCTTAGCTGATTCATGAAAGGGAGAATCGCGGTTATGGGCATAAACTAATAGGTTCGTATCAATGGCAAAGGTTTTCATAAAGTTCGTTCACTATAAAATTCATCGCGGTTGATGCTTATCTCATCTCCTAAACTGAAAGAACGCACTTTGAAAGGTTTGGAAGAAGTGGAGTTGCTTTTTAGATCATCCTTTACAGATTGAAGCAGCAACTCAATCATTTGGATTCGTTCTTCAATTGGTGCTTGTTGTAGCTGTTTGAATGTATTTAAGTCAACCATGATTTCTCAATTGTGGGTAATTGTTTAGCTTGTTAGTCTATTATCCCTTCTCCGTAAAACATGATCAGTTATTTTTCTCCACCAACCAAGCTCCTTGATTCCCAATCTTTCCAGCTCTGGTGAAAATAAATGCACCCCGTTGCCATTGACTTCCCTTGGGTTTAGCCCCTGCTAATT
>CAZTXK010000447.1:0-1539 GCA_964617275.1 uncultured Dactylococcopsis sp.
GATCAATGGACAGAAGACGGAATTCTCGAATTTTACTGGGGAGAACATATCCATCTTGGACATTACGGATCACCGCCGCAGAAAAAAGACTTCCTGCAAGCCAAATACGATTTTGTCTGTGAAATGGCAAATTGGGCAGGCTTAGACAAACTTCCTTCCGAAACCACTGTTTTAGATGTGGGTTGTGGCATTGGTGGCAGCAGTCGAATTTTAGCCCGCGATTATGGATTTAAAGTGACAGGGGTTACGATTAGCCCCCAACAAGTCAGACGGGCGAAGGAACTGACTCCTGAAGACGTTAACGCGAATTTTCTGGTGGGGGATGCCATGTCGCTTTCTTTCCCCGATGAGAGTTTTGATGTGGTATGGTCGATTGAAACTGATCCCCATATTCCTGATAAAGACAGTTTTGCCCGTGAATTACTCCGTGTATTGAAACCAGGAGGGATTTTAGTGGTAGCTGACTGGAATCAACGAGATGAGCGCAAAAAGCCCTTCCGGTGGTTGGAAAAACCTGTTATGCGTCAACTATTAGATCAATGGTCGCATCCAGCATTTTCCAGCATTGAAGGCTTTTCTGAGAGACTAGAAGCCACAGGATTTGTGGAGGGAAAGGTTATCACTGACGATTGGACACAAGCCACGCTTCCCTCTTGGCTAGATACTATTTGGCAAGGGATTATCCGCCCGCAAGGCTGGATGCAGTATGGCATTAAAGGGTTTATTAAGTCGGTTCGCGAAGTTCCTACGTTGCTTTTGATGCGATGGGCTTTTGGAACCGGGCTTTGTCGCTTTGGAATGTTTCAGGCGGTTCGGGCTAATACTAAGGCTCAATCTCAGGAATCTTTAGCTGCCTCTGCTGATATTGTCGCTAACTCCTAAGGCTAAACGTTTCCCTATTTTCTCTCAAAGAAAATGGGGGCAAATTCCACGCTATAATAAGTCATACCATCTTGAACAATTAGCCCTACATACCTAAGCCCCCCCTTTCCAAGGGGGGTTGGGGGGATTTAGGAGGCAATTAAAATAAATATTATCAAAACTTTTATATGAAAATTGCAGTGACTGGTGGCACAGGATTTGTCGGAACGCGCTTAGTCCAGAAATTATCCGATGCTGGACACAACATAACAGTCTTTACTCGTAATAAACAGCAAGGGGAAAAGATATTTCCCCAAAAAGCCTTCCCCCAAGTCGAGATTATCGAATATAATCCCCTAGAAATGGGATCATGGCAAGACGAAATTGCATCTGCTGAAGCCATTGTTAATCTAGCTGGGGCGGGAATAGCGGATCAACCTTGGACTCCCGAACGGAAACAGGAAATTCTCGATTCACGAATTAAAACCACCAGTAATATTGTCAAAGCCATTGCTAAAGTCTCTCAATCGCCGCAAGTTTTAGTAAATGCCTCTGCTGTGGGGTATTATGGCACCAGTGAAACCGCCACCTTTGATGAAAATAGTGACTCCGGGGATGACTTTCTCGCTTCCGTGTGTCAGCAATGGGAAGCGACAGCCAAGGAAGTAGAAACCTATC
>CAZTXK010000448.1:0-1536 GCA_964617275.1 uncultured Dactylococcopsis sp.
ATTTAAGACGCTATGGAACCGTTCCTCATTCTGGGTTTGGCTTAGGCTTTGAACGGTTAATTCAATTTATGACGGGAATGCAAAATATCCGTGATGTTATTCCCTTTCCCCGCACTCCTGACAATGCCGAATTTTAAAAAGCCAATGAATAAAAAAGAGTTAAATGTTCAATTTGCCATCTGTATTTCAGGGCAAGAATATGGAGATTTGGAATCTTGGAAACTTTATCGTATTCTACCTGATAATAAGGCGAATGAAGTAGAATGTTTGCGGGTTATTGACGAATCTGGGGAAGACTATCTCTATCCACAGAATCAATTTGTTTTAGTAGAGTTACCTGAAGCGGTTCAAAAAAAATTACTGTCAGCAGTTGAGGAATAAGTTACTAGCAAAAAGCACTATTTTAAAGGGAGTAATATACAGTTTTTTGATAATGCTGAATTTTAATTTAACTAATTCGCTTCACTAAATCAATTTGTATGGGTGCAGCTAACAACTCATCCATTTTTTCTTTAAACTCGTTTAAATGAGGGCTATTCATGTGTTTAGCGTGTAGCTCTTGAGAAGCCCAATTTTCATAAAAAACGAACACCGAGGGGTCTTCCACACCCTGATGAAGTTCATAATTAATACAGCCTTCTTCCTTTAATGTTGGTTCAATTAACGCTTCTAATGCTTCTCGCAACTGGTCTTCTTTACCAGGTTTCGAGGTCATGCGAGCAATAACTGTTAAGGAATCAGACATTAGAATCTCCTTTTAGGAATTAAGTTTCTCTCAAACAAAATTGTAACTGATATGAAGCAGTGCGTAAGGTTTTGGTAAAGCATTATCTTACTTTCAGCCTGTTCTCAGTTCCAAGGTATATCTTGAAAATGAACCATAGTGCCACGGAAAAAATAAGCATGATCACTGAGGATGAAGTCATTAAAAATGCTTGGCAAGTTTTAGAAAATTCCATTATCAATTATCAAGGGCAACCCATCGGAGTGCTAGCCGCTCAAGAGGTACAAGATTCCCCCCTAAACTATGATCAATGCTTTACTCGGGATTTTGCTGTCGCCGCCTTAGCGTTTCTAATGCAGGGAAAAACTGAGATTGTTCGTAATTTTCTCTGTCAGATGATTGAATTACAAAACCATCAAAAACAAATGGATTGTTTTCAGCCGAGTCAAGGATTAATGCCTGCTAGCTTTAAGGTGGATTCTCAACAAGACCAAATTATTGCTGATTTTGGAGAAAGCGCGATCGCGCGAGTTGCCCCTGTCGATTCAGGATTTTGGTGGTTATTTCTTCTACGAAGCTATATTAAAGCAACAGATGACTGGGAATTAGTAAAACGCCCCAGTTTTCAACAGGGAATTCGTCTGATTTTAGATTTATAGTCATTTCAATTAATTTCCGTACACTTCTGCATAGTAAACCAAAGCTATATCAGGAAATTGCGCCAAGTCAACTGTTTGGTTTTTACTTGGAATGACTATAATCTTGCCAAAAAACGCTTACTCAATGACCAATGGCCCGAATATTATGACGGC
>CAZTXK010000449.1:0-1524 GCA_964617275.1 uncultured Dactylococcopsis sp.
TAATTTTAATAGAATTTTATTCTGCTACAATTATGATTTATGATGACCAACGATTAAAGCAGGCGCTTTCTGTTGAGGAAGGCGTAATCTTTGACTTGATTAAGAATCAACCCACTTATCTTTTTAACCAATATGAAATTGCTCGATCGCGCTCGTTTAGCATTAGCCGTTCTCGTTGCAAAAACGGTTCCCCCGATTATTAGAAAACTAGGATTAGGAGCGGGTAGTGTTCTCCCGGGGGAAATTGCCCGTCGCCTTCACCCCAATTTTTTAGCCCTCCTTTGTGAACAAGTGCGAGAGGGTGTGATTTTAATTGTGGGAACCAATGGCAAAACAACCACTTCACTTCTTTTAAGAACAATTTTAGAAGAAAATGGAGCAATAGTTACCCATAATGCCACCGGGGCTAACCTCATTAATGGTTTAATTACCGCTCTCTTATCTGACACTAATTTATTGGGAAAATTAAATGCTGACTATGCGATTTTAGAAGTTGATGAAAATATTTTCCCCTTAATTGTTAAACCTTGTGAACCAAAAATCATTTTAGGCTTAAATTTATTTCGGGATCAACTAGATCGATATGGAGAAGTAGATACTATTAGCGAAAAATGGCAACAAGCAATTACGCCACTTCCTGATTACACCACAGTGATCTTAAATGCAGATGACCCCACCCTTTGCTATTTAGGAACTAATTTACCACAAAAGATTTTATTCTTTGGTTTAAGTGAACCTGAATTATATTTAGAAGAAATTCCTCATGCGGTTGACTCAATTTACTGTCCAGCTTGTGGGGCTTCTCTAGACTACCAAGGGGTTTATTTATCTCATTTGGGAGACTATGACTGTCCCAGCTGTAGTTTTATAAAAGCAAAATTAAATATTAGGAGTTCAGATTGGGGACAGATTTTAGTGGGAATTTATAATAAATATAATACCTTAGCCGCTGCCCTAGCCTCCCAAGAATTAAACATTCCCATTTCTCAGATTGAGACGACCATCAAAAACTTTCGAGCGGCTTTTGGACGCGCTGAAGAACTCAATGTTAATGGGAAAGCCGTCCGAATTTTATTATCAAAGAATCCTGTGGGGATGAATGAAACCATCCGTACCGTTAATGAAATTAAGCAACAAGGAAAAGCCCAAGCCACCCTATTAGTTTTAAATGATCGCACCCCAGATGGCACTGATGTATCATGGATTTGGGATGTCGATACTGAACAATTAGTCTCGCAAGGCGGCACTCTTATTATCAGCGGCGATCGCGTTTATGACCTTGCTTTACGCATTCAGTATAGCCAACAAACCCTCAATGATGATCAACTGAACCTCATTATTAAAGATAACTTGAAAGACGCAGTTGATACAGCCCTTAATCATACTGCCCCTGACGAAACCTTGCATATTCTTCCCACTTATTCGGCTATGTTAGAAGTGCGACAATTGTTAACCGGACGTAAAATTCAATAGATGCAAACCTTAGAACCCAGTTCCACTCGCCAAAACATTCAACGAACCACC
>CAZTXK010000450.1:0-1520 GCA_964617275.1 uncultured Dactylococcopsis sp.
AAAAATCCTAATCGAATAGAAGGTGTAAAAAAGACGGCGGATCATTTAGGAATTGAAAAAGAGGTTGTAAAGCCTCTTAGATAAAAAAGTAAATGATTCAATTACTTTCAATAATGAAGAGTGGCATATTTTCAGAAAAGATGGAGTTTACAGATTCGGAAAACTTCAGTAAGAATTGAGTCGTCTCACTCAATAAGTTATATTAGAAGTGAGAGAAAAGTAAGAAGCAATTATGGAAACCACTCCCAAGACAAAAAAGGAAGTTGAAAGTTTATTAGCGAAAATGCCTGTTAGAGATAAGAAGAAAGTTTTTGAAAGTTTGCAACGAATATGACTATATTCCATCTTTAGTAGTACTTTGCTTGGTCAAACATTCGTAAATGACCTAGCAATTCTCTAATATAAAAAATTAACCAGCATCTGTACCTGAAGTGCTGGTTCTAAAAAAATAGTATCCCTTTATTCACATAGGCAAAAGAGGAGAAAAGTATGAAAGCTACCGAACAAGTTATTGAAGAAGAAACTGCTCAAGATGTCCCTTCTTTAGAAAAATTAATCGATTGGATTAATAAATCCTCTTTACCAGCAAGAAAAGAAGGATGCAATACTTATCATGATTGTTCTTTTGTTCCTCAATGTTTGGGAGGAGATTATGCAATTGAAGACTTAGTTTATGTAATGGAAAGGAGTCAATTAAAATCCAATCCTAATGAAAATTGGAATGTTAAAGAAGAAGTAACTGATTGGGTGGAAAATCGTCAAGAAAAAAATCACGTAAAAACTTTAAGTCACTTCTTGCTCTTTTTGATTGAAGATGGCATAAATATAGGAGATTATTGGATTGAGAAAATACAGCATCCTTACCGCAAACCCAAAAATAAAACAATTAATGCTTTTATCCTTGATAAAGTGTTTGCCAAAAATTGGGTGGTAATTAACCAAACTTTTTTTACTTATGATTCTCAATATGGATATTGGAAGAAAGTAAAAAACGATTATGTGAAGAAACTAATCGCAAACTATCTCAATAACACATTTGTTGTTAATTATGATAGAAATTTGGAAGAGCATTATAAGAATTATAAATTCGCAACCAACGAAATAATTAATAGTTGTTTTAATTATTGTGTCACTAATTTGACACAGATTGAAGAGATAGATAATGATCATTTAATTGCTTTCAAAAACGGAACCTTTAATATAAAGACAGGACAATTAGAAACTCACAAGTCCGACAATTATCTTCTCCATTCCTTGCCTTATGATTATCAGGAAAAATCTGAATTGCCACCTAATTTTTATCAATTCCTTTTGGATAGCTTTGGTAAAGATCAAATCGAATTAATCCGAGCTTGCATTTCAATGTATCTTGATCCTACGGCTCCCTACGGCAAATTCGTTCAGATAACAGGTGACAGTGGAACAGGAAAGGGAACATTAATTGAAGTCATATGCAATTTGATTGGAGAAGAATTTACTGCTGCAGATACAGATTTCTCAAAGTTAGGAAGTAAGGAAGA
>CAZTXK010000451.1:0-1520 GCA_964617275.1 uncultured Dactylococcopsis sp.
ATCGCGCTTTCTAATCGGAGTTTGATAAAATATTATTAAGCATCCAAGCATTAGTCCACGTATGGAGATTACGCTATGCTAAAGCTACAAATTACAAAAGAGCAAGTTTTTAGTTTAATCGATCAACTGTCACCTGAAGAACAAAAAGAAATCCTCCAATATCTTATTGAAAAAACAGGAAATTCATTTAATCCTGATGATACTTCTGATGAAATTGCCATAAAGAATCTTGAGGAAGGACTAAAAGAAGCAATTAATGGGAAAACGATTCCTTTATCCCAAATGTGGGAGGGAATTGATGTCGAATGATTTCTCAAGTATCCAAATTCTACTTACCCCTCGCTTTTTAAAAGCTTAATTTTTTAACAGCAATTATTTAAATCAATGGGTTATAGATTACATTCCGTAATACTTACTACTAAATCCCACTGATAGTGGTGCGCCTTCATACTGGCAAGAAACACCAACCTTTAATTTTCTTTTATGGTCGTAGTAAGTATGAAAATGTGTTTGTTTACGGACTAAATCTAATTCAGACGGATTAATACTAAGTGCACCTAAAATCCGTTCGGAATCAAATGGTCGGTTTTGACTCCAAGGTGCAGTCTTTTTAAAACAAATATCTACATAGTTAATAAAACTACCTTCTGCTTCTAAAAGCATATGGCAATTTTCTGAGTCAACAATAATATTACCTACTTTATTGGGTTTTTCTTTGACTAAATTTGATACTTCCGCAAGAGACATTCCAATATACTGGAAGGGGCGATGGAAAGGAGCATGTAATATAGGAATTCCAGAATCAGTAGCTCTTCTGGTAGCTTCTCCAAGTGTTGTTAATGTGCCGAGATAGTCGTTGTTCTGAGGAACTACAAAAGCGTGCGAATTAACAATAGAAATCAATTTAGTAGGTAAGTTTTTTATTGTTTTTTTAAAGCAGTTTTGAATAGGAATTTGGATTGAAACAGTTTTTTGCTTTTGCCAGTCTTTGCCAAGTGAATTCAGGAAGTCTTTTGGAAAAGACCAGTAGAATAAGCCTTTATTGCAATCAATAATCATTAAAAAAGTTGGATTAGATTGAAGTAACCAGTAGTTAAGAGTTGTTACCTTTATAGGCATTGTAATGGAGTTATTTTTTATATTAGCTTCTTCTGATCCTTTACATTGAACATTAAATAACTTCCCAGTTGGATGTTCCCCTTCCATTATTTCACAAATAAAATCAATACCAAAATCACGGCTTTGAGGAACAGGAATAACATTACAAAATTTAGTCAAAACTGAGTTGAGGAGTTCAGCAGCACTTTCACCGATTCTTTGAGATTTATTCCGTTTTGGTAGCTTGGTCATTACTATACTCAAGTCAAGATTTTCTAAAGTAATATTAACTTAAAAAATTAGGTGGCAAAAACAAAAGTTTTAGGAAGAGGTTGGGTTTGACTTCAATTTTACCCAACCTATCCCTATATTAAACTAATAAACCGCTTCCCACTCGCTGACTGCATCAACAGGCTTCATTA
>CAZTXK010000452.1:0-1518 GCA_964617275.1 uncultured Dactylococcopsis sp.
TGGTGGAAGTGCAACCAGCTAATCCCTCTCGTTCGGGAACTGGTTATGATTTTGTTCCCATCAACCAATAATTGATCTTAAGGATTAATCATTAACTATGAGTTCTAAAAAAGGGCCACCGCCAATTGTCTATATTGTAATTCTCTTAGTTCTCGGTTTTATTGGCTTTCAACTGTTTAGTAATGGGGAACCATCCACAGAAGAAACCACCCCCCCAACTGAACCAGAACCGACAGCCGACCCCACAACTGAACCGACCCCTGAACCGGATAACACCGCCAATACATCTCCCTTGAAAAGTCATTTTAGCAGTGGCGAGAGAGTTTTAATTGATTTTGGGTTAAATAGCCCCAACGCATTAAATTATAAACAACAAGGGGCTGAGGCGATGGCTAATGGTAATTATGAGCAAGCCATTGATCAGTTTGAACAAGCATTAGAACAAAATCGCAATGATCCCGAAACGCTTATTTATCTCAATAATGCTCGCATTGGCAATGAAGAGGCTTATACCATTGCCGTAACCCTTCCCATTGCGGATGAAACTGTCTTCTTCTCCTTAGAAATGTTACGAGGGTATGCCCAAGCCCAACAGGAAATTAATCAAGCGGGAGGGATTAATGGAAAGCCGATTAAACTCCTGCTTGTCAATGATGAAGATGAATCTAAACTTGCCAAAGATGTGGTCAAAGAATTAGCCCAAAACGAAGAAGTTTTAGCAGTAACAGGGCATTGGAGTAGTAGCACCACTTTAGCCACCATTCCCGTTTATGATCGCAATGAATTAGTCTTAGTTAACCCAGTCAGTACCAGCACTGAAATTTCTGGAGCAAGCGATTACGTTTTTCGGACGATTCCCAGTAACTTTTTTGTTGGCGCTGCCATGGCAGACTATGCCCTGAATGATTTAGGGGTGCAGAATATTGCCATTTTTTATGATTCTGACAGTGGTTATAGCTTATCCCTACGTCGGGAGTTAAAAAGTGCCCTTTCTACCCGTGGGGGAAGTGTGGTGAGTGAAATCGATTTAAGTTCTGGGGGCTTTCGTCCTCAAAGAGAATTAGATCGGGTGAAGGAACGGAATGCAGAAACGATTGTTTTGATTCCAGCTCCCGAAACCGTTAGCCGAGCGTTAGAAATTGTCAATGTGAATGATCGCGAGTTGCCTCTCATTGGCGATATTGGCAATCTTTATGGGGTGAGAACGTTAGAAGTGGGGGGAGAAGATGCGGTGGGAATGGCAATTCCCATTCCTTGGCATATTAAGCAACCTGGAAATGAAGAATTTGTGCAAACGTCTCGGGAACTTTGGGGCGGTGATGTCAATTGGGCGACGGTGATGACCTATGATGCGATGAGCGCGATCGCGCAGGCGTTAAAACAAAACCCCACCCGAGAAGGGATTAAAAATGCTTTATCAAATCGTGATTTTTCCGCAGAAGGAGTGGTAGAACCCATTGAATTTCTCCCCTCCGGCGATCGCGATGGTCGCTTAATGATGGTGGAAGTGCAACCAGC
>CAZTXK010000453.1:0-1510 GCA_964617275.1 uncultured Dactylococcopsis sp.
CTGATAACGGTAATAAAAATTCACTTCGATCTAAAATTTCTGCTGGTGGAATCCTCAACTGATCGGCTTTTAAATCCTCTGGAATTTCCTCTTGATTTCCATTGAGTAAAACGGGAGAAGAGCCATTCGTAAATAACCCAATCTGACTGGCAGTTTCAGTCTTCCAGCAAAAGTTAATCCATTCTAAAATTGGCTCTAAAAAGCGTTGACTTTCTGTAGGACGTACCCAAACATCCGCCCAAAGCGCTGTTCCTGAATTGGGCGTAATTACTTTAATATTCGGATAACGGGTTCGTAAGTCTAAAACATCATTTGACCAGCCTACTGCTACCCAAGTATCTCCAAGAATTAACGGCTGGAGATAGTTATTAGAACTATAAAATTTAACTTGTTTTTGGAGGGCAGATAGTTCGCTTTTTAAGTTGGAAACTGCTTCTAAATTATCTGTATTATAAGATGCTCCGAGTTTTTTTAATGTTAATCCAATTACTTTTCTTGGGTGATCCAGTAAAGAGATTTTCTCCTGCAATTCTTCTCGCCATAAGTCTTCCCAATCTGTTATCGGATCATACCCTGCTTGTTGGAATTTATCCTCACGATAGGCAATAATGGTATTTCCCCAGCGATAGGGTGCGCCCCAAATTTTCCCCTTCAGATCAGGATTTCCCTGTCGATCGCGCTTGACTAAGTTTCGCCAAGGAGAGGGTAGGGCTTCCCAATTGCTTAAGGCTTCGAGATCAAGAGGCTGAATTAACTCCTTCTCAATGGCTGTTTTTAACCAAAAATCTCCTAATGTGACTAAATCGGCTCGATTTGACGGTTCTTCTTCCGTTAACTTTTCCAAGAATTGATATAACTCTTCTAGCTGAGAAATAGGGTTTAAATCTAAATTTTGTTTCCCGTCAAATTGCCTTTTAAACTCTCCTAAAACTTGTGATGGAATGGAACCACTTAAGACTCTAACTTGCGCTGTATTATTAGCATTGCCACAAGCCTGCACACTGGGCGCGATCGCGCTTACCAGCATCATTAACAAAAATTTACGACGGTTTAACATAAAGTGAAAAATTAAAAAATTCTGTAATATTTACAAAAGTAGTCACTCACTTAATATCATGATTAGTGATACCTAAAATCGTAAACTCCTTTGAGGATATTTCATGGAGCGACTGGAAAATCATATCACTACCCTAGAACAAAAAATAGATCGCCTTTACGCAGTGGTTGAACACCTGAGCAACCGCTTAGACACAAATATGCAAATGCAGCCATCACAGGAAAATCCTTCTGAAAATGGGCAAGTTAATGACACGGCTAACGAAAATTCTCACCGTGGCTTTAGCGGTATGATGGGACACAAAGATGTCTTAGTTGATGACGACAGCAATACCAGTAGAAACACCGCTTCTGATGGGGAAGAAGTTTCTCCAGAAATCCAAATTCGTCGTCTCAACACCCAACTGGCAGCGGCTTATAACCGCATTGCCGCGTTAGAAGAACAACTTCTCGC